>CANESN010000110.1 GCA_947441105.1 Micrococcales bacterium | reverse complement strand
CGCCATCTATCCACTGGAAGCCAGCGTGGTCGTGGTCTAGTTCCCAAAGACTTGAGTTTTCGACATAGAGCCTGTTCATATCGCTCACCAGCTGCTGCATGCCGCGGTGTGGATGATGATCTAGTAGCCACCAATCCAAGTCTCTGGATTCGCTCCACTCGCTGGGCTGGGCAAATTCCTGACCCATAAACAGCAGCTTTTTGCCCGGGTGAGTCCACATAAATGCGAGATACGCTCGCATGTTGGCCAGTTTCTGCCAGTGATCGCCCGGCATCTTGGCTAGAAGCGATCCCTTGCCGTGAACTACTTCATCGTGGCTAATTGGAAGCACAAACTTCTCGTCATAGGCATATAGCATCGAGAAAGTGATTTCACCGTGGTGATACTTTCGCCAGGCTGGGTCGCGCTGGATGTATTCCAGCGAGTCATGCATCCAACCCATATTCCACTTGAAGCCAAAGCCCAAACCGCCAAAGTTGGTGGGGGCGGAAACGCCCTGGAATGCGGTTGATTCCTCGGCGATCATTATGATTCCGGGGTTGCGGCGATACGCCGTCGCATTGGTTTCCTGCAGGAACTTAATGGCGTCAAGGTTCTCGCGACCGCCGTGAATATTCGGTAGCCACTCGCCATCCTCGCGGCTGTAATCCAAATAAAGCATTGAGGCCACCGCATCGACCCGAAGCGCGTCAATGTGGAATTCCTCTAACCAGTAGCTGGCGTTGGCAACTAGGAAGTTTCTAACCTCGGTGCGACCGTAGTTGAAGACGTGTGTTCCCCAATCCGGGTGATCACCGCGACGAGGGTCGGCATCTTCGTAAATTGCTTCACCGTCATACTTCGCCAGTGCCCACTCATCCTTAGGGAAGTGAGCTGGCACCCAGTCCAGAATCACGCCGATGCCGGCGTTGTGGAGCTCGTCGATTAGGAATCTGAGGTCATCCGGGGTACCAAAGCGTGAGGTCGGGGCGTAGTAGCCGGTTACTTGGTAACCCCAGCTACCACCAAATGGATGCTCGGCTAACGGCATGAACTCAACGTGGGTAAAACCTAGGTACTTGACGTGACCAATGAGTTCGGGTGCTAAATCGCGATAATTTTTCGGCCCGCGCCAAGAACCAAGGTGCAATTCGTAGATCGACATCGGAGACTTCAGCGCATCGGTTCGAGCGCGCTGATTCATCCAGTCCTGGTCGCGCCATTTGTAGTCACTGACATCTACCACTGAGGAGGTTGCCGGTGGCACCTCGGTGCGCCTAGCCATTGGGTCAATCTTGCTGATCCAGTTGCCAGCCTTGGTGAGAATCTGAAACTTATACATCGCGCCTGGCTTGACCCCGGGGATAAACAGCTCCCAAATACCGGTGCCGCCCATCGAGCGCATCGGGTAGCTGGTGCCATCCCAGGAGTTGAAATCGCCAATCACGCGGACCGCCTGAGCATTTGGAGCCCAAACCTTAAAGCTCACACCCGAGGTCTCGCCCAGGGAGTCCTTCTGCTCAATAAAGTGCGCACCGAGGGCTTGCCAGAGCTGTTCGTGTCTGCCCTCACCGATTAGGTGCAGATCCAGGTCACCAATCATTGGCAGGTAGCGATAAGGATCAGCGCTGACCCAATCCGGAGCAGATTCGTAAGGCGCAACCAACCTGTAGTCACCTGGCAGCTTGCCTTTGCCCTGATATTCCCAAACCCCACCAAAGCGATGGGTTAGTTCAAAGCTGTCCTTTTTACCCTTGGCGGTAACACTCTTTGCGAATGGACGAAGGGTTCTAATCACCCAGTCCTTGCCGTCTTGATGCAGACCCAGAATCGAATGCGGGCTGTGATGCCTAGATTCAGCTAAGAGTTGCAGCCCTTCGGCTTCTGGATTCATGTTTCAACTCTCAAGATGTGGGCTGGCTCTGTGAAGGAGTCTAGGCGCACGTAATTGTGCTCGCCCCAGACAAACTTCTGGCCGGTAATCAAGTCCGTAACTTTGAGTCCGCTCTTTACTCCCAGAGCTTCAAGGTTTAGGTGCACGGTGGTCTCGCGAACCGAGTGCGGGTCGGTGTTCACAACTACCAGCACCGTGTTGGCCTTGCCGCCATTGTGCTCTGCGGCAAGGTGCTTTGAGTAGACCAAGACTTCTGGGTCATCGCTGTAGTGAGTAACCAGGTTGCGAAGCTGCTGCAAAGCCGGGTTCTCCTTGCGGATCTTGTTCAACAAACTGACCCTTGGAATCAAGGTGTCTTGAGATTTCAGGGCTGTTGCCCAGTCGCGGACCTTGAATTCATACTTCTCGCTGTCGATGTTCTCTTCCGCGCCAGGGCGGGCAACCGACTCATAGAGCTCGAAGCCGGAATACATGCCCCAGATAGCGCCTGCGGTGGCGGCAATGGTGGCTCGAATCTTGAAGGCGGGCTTCCCACCAAATTGCAAGTAGCTGGTGAGGATGTCCGGGGTGTTTACCCAAAGCGCAGGCCTAAAGAAATCAGCACTTTGGTGAGCGAGTTCGTTTAGGTACTCAACCAATTCGTCTTTGCGGTTACGCCAAGGGAAATAGCAGTAAGACTGCTGGAAACCGGCTTTACCGAGCGCGTGCATCATCGCTGGTCGGGTAAATGCTTCGGCCAGGAAGATAACCTCAGGGTTTTTGCGATTCACCTCGGCAATGAGGCGTTGCCAGAAATCAACCGGCTTGGTGTGAGGGTTATCGACACGGAAGATCTTGACTCCGAAAGACACCCACTTGTTCACAATCCGAAATGCCTCGTCAAAGATGCCCTGTGGGTCATTGTCAAAGTTCACCGGGTAGATGTCCTGGTACTTCTTTGGTGGGTTCTCGGCGTATGCGATAGAGCCATCGGCGCGCTGGGTGAACCATTGCGGATCGGTCTTGACCCAGGGGTGATCGGGAGAAGCCTGCAGGGCAAAGTCCATGGCAATCTCGATGTTTAGCTTGTTAGCGGCTTTCACAAAAGACTTGAAGTCTGACTCGGTGCCAAGTTCTGGGTGAATGGTGTCGTG
>CANESN010000109.1 GCA_947441105.1 Micrococcales bacterium | reverse complement strand
TCGGTGGCAATAACGCCGGTAAGTCAATTGCTATGACCGCACCTGTGATGCAGGCCCAAAAAGACGAGGGATTTGTCACGTCTTTTGTGATGCCGGCCAGCATGTCGATGAGCCAGATGCCGTCCAGTTCGGATAAGACACTTAGTTTTTCTGAGCATCCAGGTGGCAAGTTCGCTGCCGTTTCATTCTCGGGACTGGCAAGCCAACCGCTATTTGATTCAAAGGCCAAAGCGCTCAAAGAAAAGCTTGCTGCCAAGAACATTGAGGTCGCGGGAGCCGCAGTTTACGCCCGGTTCGATGGACCTTGGACTCCGTTTTTCCTTCGGCACAATGAGGTTTTAATCCCACTTCAGGGCTAATTGCTCCATAATTGCCCAATGCTTTTGATTCGTTCCGCCCGCACCAGCGATGTTCCGCGCATCCAAAAGATCGCCGAACCACTTGTCGCTGAACGCGTCTTGCTCGGCAAGGAAATGGTTGAGCTTTACGAATCCATTCAAGAATTCGTAGTTGCCGAACTCGATGGTGAAGTTGTTGGCTTTGGCGCCCTGCACGTGATGTGGCAGGACTTGGCTGAGGTTAGAACCCTAGCTGTTGACCTTGACCACAAGCGTCAGGGCCTGGGTGCAGCGATGCTGAGCGAACTGTTGGAGCGCGCGAAGACCTTAGGCGTTCACCGAGTTTTCTGCCTAACCTTCGAGGTGGACTTCTTCCGCCGCCACGGTTTTGAAGAGATTTCTGATATGCCAGTTGACACTGATACCTATGCAGAGATGGTTCGCTCGCACGACGAAGGTGTTGCAGAGTTTTTGGATTTGGCGAGAGTTAAGCAGAACACGCTGGGAAACTCCCGCATGCTCAAATACCTATAACTAGATTTGTCACATGCCTACCCAGCAACAGATCTATGCCCGCCGTCGCGGAGTTCTCCTATTGGCCGTGCTAATCGTTGCCGTCTGGGGTTGGATTTCGTTCGCTAACCCATTTGGACCTGCCGCGCCAACCCCTGTTACTCCTGCAATGAGCGAGTCGGCCACAGTGTCGGCTGAGGCAATAGCACCAGCGGCTGGCGATGCGCCAGTTTGCCAGCCGGGCGTGGTTCAGGTTGAGGTAATGATCGGCAATGAGACTGAAACTCTCAACACCTTCGGTGCTGATGAGCAGCCAATGATTTGGTATTCGATTGTCAACACCGGCTTGGAAGACTGCAAGTTCAACGTTGGATTGCGCGGCACCTTCTTCACCATTACTTCTGGAGACCAGACCTATTGGTCCTCCAAGCAGTGTCTTCGTGATGGTCTAACAGACTCCGATGTCGTTTTGCCAGCTAACCAGGCCTTCTCCGCTCAGAAGGGGGCTTGGGAAAAGGTTTACTCTTCTGAAAATGGCTGTAATGCGGAGACTAATGACCTGGTCCCAACCGGCGGTGCAACCTACAAAATCAAGGTTGAAGTCAACGGCGTTATTTCAGATGAGAAGTCCTTCATCCTCAACTAATTGCTTGGTTGATTGCAGCTTTGACCAGCTGACCCTTTTCACCGATCACCGTGGCATGTCCAAGACGCTGGGCTTCTTGGTTGCGTTGTGACCCATTGGTGACACCTCTGATTTCGCCAGCTAGTGAGATCTCACCAAAGGCGGCTACCTGGTGGCTAACTGGCTTGTCTTTCACCGCAGAAGCGATCGCAATCGCAATTGCTAAATCGGCAGCAGGTTCGGTGATCTTCATTCCACCGACGGTTGAAACGTAAACATCTTTGTCTGAGACTGAGATGCCTGCTCTTCTTTCTAGCACCGCCAGAATCATGGCGACCCTTGAGGGATCGACACCATTGGTGACTCTTCTAGGTTGCGGCGAGGTGGAGTGAACAACCAAGGCCTGAATCTCTGCAATGAGCGCGCGCTTGCCCTCAACTGTGACGGTGATGCAGGTGCCGGAGACTGGGTTTAGAGAACCGGAAACAAAAAGCGCACTTGGGTCTGGAACCTCCAAGATGCCCTCGCCGGTTAGCTCGAAGCAGCCGACCTCATCGGTTGGACCAAAGCGGTTCTTCAGCGTTCGAATAAATCGAAGTGAGGTCTGTCGATCACCCTCGAAGTGGCAGACCACATCTACTAGGTGCTCAAGGGTTCTCGGACCGGCAATCGAGCCGTCCTTGGTGACGTGCCCGACTAGAAGCAGTGGAATCCCATTTTGCTTCGCTGTGCGGATTAGGTTGGCTGCAACTTCGCGAACCTGAGCCGGCATTCCTGCAACACCATCGATATCGCTAGAAGCAACGGTCTGAACCGAGTCCACGATAAACAGCTCTGGCCGAATCGCCTCAACCTGACCGAGCACTGTTGCCAAGTCGGTCTCGGCAGCAAGGTAGAGATTCGGCGTGAGCGCATTGGTTCGCTGGGCACGCAGTTTTACCTGCGAGGCAGATTCCTCAGCGGAGACATAGAGCACCTTCTTGCCTTGCTTGGCAAGGCGAGACGCGACCTCAAGAAGCAGGGTCGACTTACCAACCCCAGGTTCACCCGATAGCAAAATCGCGGCACCCGGCACCAAGCCACCGCCTAAGACTCGGTCAAATTCTCCAACCATGGTTGGTTGGCTTTGGCTTTCGCCGGTTTCTATCTCGGTTATAGGCCGAGCGGCTTGCGACTCGTTGAGTTTTATTGCACGCACCTCTTTGGTTGTGCCGCTTGATTCATCCAGGCTGCCCCAGGCTTGACACTCGCCGCATCGACCCGCCCACTTGACAGTGGTCCAGCCACACTCTGAACACTTGAATTCGCTTTTTTGCTTAGCCACGAATGAAACCTAACTCACACCTGTGACACCTAAACTCTTCAAACGCACTGGTGTTGATAGTTGAGACGTGACAAAGAACCATAAGTACGAGTTTTGGCTAGTTTTGATGCTGTCCTTGGGAGCATCTGCTATCTGGTCGACGATCTCGCTTTTGCGCAAACTCATGCAAGAAGGCGGTCTGGCTAAGGCGACCGCAACGCTCAACAAACCCCTGGCTGAAGTTCCTTGGTTGGAT
>CANESN010000108.1 GCA_947441105.1 Micrococcales bacterium | reverse complement strand
CTGAAATTATGTATTTGCGAGGGCGATCCAACTGGCGTTGCCAGTAAATGCCCTTGATCGCGTGGTTATTTGATTCGCTTCCACCGGAGGTGAAAATCACCTCAGACTTATCGCAGTGGGCAGCCTTTGCTAACTTCTCTCGGGCCTGCTCCAAAAGCTCTCTGGTTTCCCGCCCGTGGGCATGCACCGAAGAGGGGTTTCCTAGGTGCGCTAAAGCCTCAAGATAAGCTTCCAGCGCCTTGGGCCGCACCGGTGTGGTGGAGGCGTGGTCGAGAAAGACCGACATGGCTCAAGCCTAATTGCCCAAGGGGAGAATCTTTCGGTTGCTAGTGTGGAACTGATTGAGATGATGGATTCGCAAACCGAGAAACTGACCGAACCGCTTGGCCTTTCCCTGTTGGATGGCGGCGGGGTTTTCTCAACCTGGTCAGAGACTGCAACCAACATCGAGCTGCACATTTTGGAGCACGAAGATGCTTCCGTCTCCCAACATGTATTGCCGCTTGAGCAAAGCGATGGCGGAATCTGGTCGGTCGGCGATGATCGCCTTCAAAACGGCATCAAATACGTGCTTCGGGCAAATGGTCCGGAAGGGCCAAGGCATGCATTTCAACCTGATCGCAATTTGCTTGACCCGTATGCCAAAGGCGTGGTTCGCGAATCCCCCAAGGACTACCACTGTGTTGCGGTTGATCGTGGTTTTGACTGGGAGTCGGTAACAAAGCCAGGAACGGCGATCTCAGAGTCTGTGATCTACGAGGCCCATGTTCGAGGAATGACCAGAATCAATCCGGCAATTCCGGAAGAGATTCGAGGTTCATACGCAGCCCTTGGGCATCCCGCCACCATCGAGCACCTAACCAATCTGGGCATCACTGCCATTGAGCTACTGCCAATCCAAAGCTTTATCTCAGAGCCAAGGCTGGTAAACCTGGGGCTTACCAATTACTGGGGCTACAACACCATCAACTACTTCGCCCCTCACCTCAGATACGGCTCGGAGGCAGCTCGTGCCCAAGGTTCAGAAAGCACTCTGCGGGAGCTCAAAACAGCAATTCGAGAGCTGCACCGAGCAGGCATTGAAGTGATTATGGATGTGGTTTACAACCACACCGCAGAGGGCGGTTTCAAGGGTCTCACCTATTCTTACCGCGGCCTAGATAACTCGAGTTACTACCGCCAGGACGACGAAGGCAACTATCACGACACCACCGGCTGCGGTAACAGCTTGAACTTTGCAAACCCGATGGTGCAAAAACTCACCTTGGATTCGCTGCGCTACTGGACCGAAGAGCTTCAGATTGATGGCTATCGCTTTGACTTGGCCGCAACCTTGGCACGTGATGAGCACAACCACTTCGACAAAGAGCATCCACTTTTGAAGGCGATGAAGTCAGATCCGGTCATCTCCCAGGCCAAGTTGATTGTTGAGCCGTGGGATGTTGGCATGGGAGGCTGGCAAACCGGCAACTTCCCACCGGGCTTTCCGGAGTGGAATGACAGATTCCGTGACTCGGTTCGAAGGTTCTGGCTGGCCGATGTCTCGCAGGCTCGCGATAAAGGCAATCACTCAAATGGGGTCCAGGAGCTGGCTGGTCGTATTGCCGGTTCCGAAGATTTGATGAACGAACGCGAAGGTCCCACTGCCGGCGTGAACTTCATCACCGCTCACGATGGCTTTACGCTTTGGGATTTGGTTTCCTACGGCGTCAAGCACAACTCCGCCAACGGCGAGGGTAGTCGAGACGGAGCAAACAACAACATCTCTTTCAACCACGGTTACGAGGGTGAGACCGCAAACCCAGCAATTAGCTATGTCCGCCGCAAGGCCGCGAGAAACCTGATTGGAACGCTTCTACTATCAGCTGGCGTTCCGATGATTACCGCTGGAGATGAGCGACTAAAGACCCAGGGTGGTAACAACAACGCCTACTGCCAAGACAATGCAATCACCTGGCAACACTGGGATCCAACTAGCCACCAGTTGGATTTCGAACAGACCGTTTCACACCTGATTTCGCTTAGAAAGGAGTTTCCGGCGCTTCGGCCCAGGAATTTCACCAAGATAGATCAGCCGACAGCTGAGCATGATCAAATGCTTTGGTTCTCGGTGCGAGGCGATGAGATGACCATCGATGATTGGCACAACTCGGAACGCAGAACCTTGCAGCGCCTTGCCTACCACCTCATGGATGACGGCTCAAAGCAGGGTATTCACCTGGTCATAAATGGCACTGAAGCCGTCAAGAATGTGACCTTGCCCGAGGTCAAAGACATTGGGGAATACGAACTTTTATGGGACAGCGCTCAAGAACTCCCGCCCAAGGGCAGCCTCATTTTGCCGCCCGGGGCAATGCTTCGAATGGTGGAAACCAGCATGCAGCTTTTTATCGTTCGCTAACCAATTGCGTGGTTTACAACCCACTTGGACACAAAATCACTAAATTGACAACGTGGGTAAAGAAAATAAAGTCATTGGACGCATTCCAATCAGCAAGGTCTGGCCTGAGGTTGATGGCGGAGACTTTCCCGCCAAGGCCTTCGATGGTGAGGTAATCACCTTTGGAGCAACCTCATTCCGTGAGGGTCACGACCTGATCGCTGTTGAGCTACTACTCACCTCTCCAAAGGGCGAAAGCCAAAGAATTCGTCTGCAAGAAGGTCGTTTGGGCCTCGATGAGTGGACCACTCAGATTCTGCTCGACCAACTCGGCACCTGGAGCTTCCAGATCAGTGCATGGGACGATGAGTACCACACCTGGCTGCACAACACCGAGGTAAAACTCGCCGCCTCAGTTGACGAAGAACTAATGATGCTCGAGGGTGAGAAGCTACTAAATCGCCTGGCCGAAGGCGCTAAGGGCAAAGACAAAAAGGCACTAACAGAAATTGCAACCAAACTTGTGACTTCAGGAACAACTCCGAGTGAGCGACTAAGCGCCGCTCTTGCCTCTGGAATGTCAGAAATTGCTGATCGCAATCCACTTCGTAATCTTGAGACGCTGAGTGATTCAAGGTTTGTGCTTTGCGAGCGCCGTCTTGCAGG
>CANESN010000107.1 GCA_947441105.1 Micrococcales bacterium | reverse complement strand
GCAACGATTGGGTGGGTGGAAGGTAGCTGGTCCTGACGGTATGCCCAGTTCTTCTCAAGTGCTGCGAAAGTAATCCAGGTGTTTTTCCACCCGGTGGCCTCTGCAACTGCCAGGGTTGAGGCGTACTCCGCAAATGATTCGTTTAGCCATAGGTCGTTCCACCACTTCATGGTGACCAGGTCGCCAAACCACATGTGCGCTAGTTCGTGCAGGATCGTGATTACTCGGCGCTCGCGGACTGCGTCCGTCACTGCAGAGCGGAAGACGTAGTTCTCGGTAAAGGTGACAGCGCCAGCGTTCTCCATGGCACCGGCATTGAAGTCTGGAACCCAGAGCTGGTCGTACTTCTCAAATGGATATGGGAAGGCAAATGCCTTCTCGAAGTATTCGAAACCCTCTTTGGTCTTCTCAAAGATGTACTCAGGGTCCATGTATTGCGCAAGCGAGCCGCGGCAAAACACGCCAAGTGGGATGGTCTTGCCACTTAGCGAGGTAAGTTCATCGCGCCACACCGAGTAAGGACCGGCGATCAGGGCGGTGATGTAGCTGGAAATCCTTGGGGTTGGAGCAAATCTCCACTCCGAGTTCTTGCCATCAACAGCAATTGGCTCAGGGGTAGCTGAATTAGAAATTACCTGCCAGTTTGATGGCGCGGTCACGTGGAATTCGAAGGTGGCCTTGAGGTCTGGCTGCTCAAAAACAGGGAACATACGTCGGGAATCTGGCACCTCGAACTGGGTGTAGAGGTAGACCTCGCCGTCGACTGGATCGACAAAGCGGTGTAGTCCCTCACCGGTTTTGGAATAGATGCCCTTGGCAACAATTCTCAGGGTGTTGTGGCTAGCGAGATTTGGAACGCTGATGCGGATTCCATCGGAGTGGGATGCCACATCCAGCGATACGCCGTTTAGCTCAATCAGCGAAACCGAGTCGGTAATCGCGTCAACAAAGATCTCAGATCCCGGCTTACTGCAGCTGAACACAATGGTGGTGTCAGAGTCAAAAGTCTTGTCGTCCTTCGTCACATCGAGCTTCACCAAATAGCTTTCGGTGGCAATGATGGAGGCGCGATTTTGAGCTTCAACGCGAGTTAGGTTTTCGCCGGGCATGTTCTCTCCTGTAAAGAGTTAGTTTCATGTAAGCCTACGGCGAATTACTTTGGGATAAATGAGCTTGTTCCATTTTTCGCAAGCCTTTACCACCAACCCAGCTGACTCCGCCACTGTAATTGAAATCTGCGTAGGGGTTTACTCGAAGTAGACTTGAAAAACGATGAAGCGCAAACTTTGGTTATTGGTCTTTTTGGGACCGATCCTTTTTTCAGCATGGGTCCTCTGGCTTTCAAACCAGGACCTGCTGCCGCAAGTCTTAGCTATCCACTGGGGCGTATCTGGGAAAGTAGACGGTTTTGCCTCGGTTTCTGAACACCTCATTTGGTCAAATGTTGCCCTGGTGCTAGGTAGTTCACTGGTTGCAGTTTCTGCTCTTTTGCCCAAGATTCACCCGGCAATGCGAAGGCTACTGCTTGGGCTGACCGGCTACTTCGCACTGTTCATCTACGGTCTAATGATTTACGTAATTGCCGCTCAGATTGGTCTAACCGATGCAAGTTCGGTGCGACTCGGGCTCGAGATTCTCTGGTTCATACTCCCGGTTTTGCTCGTAACTCCGATGATGCTTTCGATGCCAAAGGTCTCGCTTTCGGACAAGCTCAGGATCCAGCTGTGGGGTGTAACTTTTCTGGGTTTGGATTATCAAGAAATCGACCAAATACAAGCTTCCGAGGTAAAGCCTTCGCAGTTTGGCGGACTCGGAATTCGATTTGCTAAGGGCAAAGTTGCATTTATCCCATCAAAAGGCCCGGCTATTGAGATAACCACCAAAGCCGGCGAGGTAATCTTGGTTCGTAGCAACCAGGTCCAAAACCTCTTGGCTGCAATAACGCCGAAGATCTAGGAGCGTCATGCGGATTCACATCGCAACCGACCATGCCGGCATGGAGCTGAGCGCGTTTTTGGTGACAGAACTTTCTTCCCTCGGTCACACCCTTATCGATCACGGACCAAAGGTCTATGACGCATTTGATGACTACCCGGGATTCTGTATTGCTGCAGCGCAGGCGGTAGTTGCAGATCAATTAGCTGGCGTTGATGCCCTGGGCATTGTGCTTGGCGGATCCGGCAATGGCGAGCAGATCGCAGCAAATAAGGTCAAAGGCGTGAGGGCAGCATTGATTTGGAATGTTGACACCGCCGCATTGGCCCGTGATCACAACGATGCGAATGTCTGCGCATTGGGTGCTCGTCAACACAGCCAGCAAGAGGTGCTGGAACTGGTAAAGATATTTATCGGCAAGGACTTTTCAAACGACGAGCGTCATGTTCGCCGGATTGGCAAGATTGCTAGCTTCGAACAAACCGGCGAGATCGTTTACTAACTAAATGCCTGAAGGCCATACCGTTCATCGAACCGCTAATCACTTCAATAAGAAGTTTGCGAAGTCAGAAGTTTTGGTTAGTTCTCCGCAGGGTCGATTCACCGATTCGTCTCTGATCAGCGGAACAAAGTTGGTTAGCGCCAAAGCCACCGGCAAGCAGCTGTTTTTGTTCTTCGAACCCGCAATCCTGCGCATTCACCTCGGCATCTACGGCAAGTGGCAATTCAAGGAGTTTGAGGATCTGCCAGAACCAAAAGGTCAGGTTCGAGCAAGGTTCATAAACGGCAATCAGCTCGCTGACTTACGCGGCCCAACCGCATGCGACCTAATGTCTTTCGAGCAATACCAGCAGGTGCTTAATCGCCTAGGTCCTGACCCGCTTGACCCTAATTCTGACAAGAAGCGTTTTTTGGACAAGGTTGGCAAATCCTCGGTAACCATCGGTCAGCTTTTAATGGACCAGTCGGTGATCTCAGGTATTGGCAACGTCTATCGAGCGGAGCTGCTGTTTCGAGCAAACCTAAATCCGCACACGCCAGGGAAGTTAGTGCCTAAAGAGATAGTGGACGCAATCTGGGAGGATGCGGTCGCTTTGATGCCACTGGGCGTCAAAACCGGCTACATGCTCACTCG
>CANESN010000106.1 GCA_947441105.1 Micrococcales bacterium | reverse complement strand
GTGGCCGGGTTTGAGTTGATCAGAATTACCCTGATCCCCTCTTCCTGTAGCACACGGCAAGCTTGAGTTCCCGAGTAGTCAAACTCGCAGGCTTGGCCGATCACGATGGGACCAGAGCCGATTACCAATACGGATTTAATGTCGCTGCGTTTTGGCATTAGCGGTGCTCCTCAATCATGCGAACAAACTTGTCAAAGAGATAGTGGCTGTCGTGTGGACCAGCAGCTGCCTCCGGGTGGTATTGAACCGAAAACGCAGGAATGTCATCACACTCAAGACCCTCAACGACCTGGTCGTTCAGTCCGCGGTGGCTGACGCGGACTTTTCCAAAGCCCTGTGGCGACTCTTGCTCATCGCCTTCAACGCGAACGGCAAACCCGTGGTTGTGGGCTGTTACCTCCACGCGGCCAGTCTCAGCGTGCATAACAGGCTGGTTGATGCCACGGTGTCCAAAGGCCAGCTTGTAAGTCTCGAAGCCAAGAGCTCTACCAAGTAGCTGATTTCCAAAACAGATGCCGAAGAACGGCACACCGCGTCTTAGCACCTCCCTAAGCATCTCAACCTGAGAGCCACTGGCCTGAGGGTCGCCAGGTCCGTTTGAGAAGAACACCGCATTTGGGTTGCCTGCCAAAATCTCATCGGCCGAGGAGCTTGCTGGGTGCACCTCAACTTCAAGTCCTCGGTCTGCAAGGTGTTCGATGGTCGAGCGCTTGATTCCAAGGTCCAGGATTGCAACCTTGCCGATGCGGTTACCGACCGCAGGAACCTTGTAGATCTCCTTGGTTGTCACCTGGTTGCTAAAGCTTGCGCCCTTCATCTCAGGTGCCGCGGTTACCCTGGCAAGCATCTCGGCTTCGCTGGCAATCCTTTCTCCAGAGAAGATTCCTGCTCGCATCGCTCCTGAATCGCGAATCTGCAAAGTGATAGCTCTGGTATCGACATTGCTTATTCCAACGATGTGCTGCTCGATTAGGTCCTGGACCAAATCGCGCTCGGCGCGGAAGTTGCTGGACATTCTGGATGGTTCGCGAACCACGTAACCTGCGACCCAGATTTGGCTTGATTCCTCATCGCACTGGTTGGTACCGACTATACCGATGTGCGGTGCGGTCTGGAGAACGATCTGACCGGCGTAGGAAGGGTCGGTAATCGTCTCTTGGTAACCGGTCATTCCTGTGGCAAAAACCAGCTCCCCTAGGGTCTGTCCCTTAGCGCCGTAGCTCTCACCCTCAAAGACCAGTCCGTTTTCCAGAACCAGGTAAGCCTTATCCAATTTGCGCTCCAATCAATTGCAGAACCTTCTCTTCAAAATCTTTACGCTCTTGGGGTCTGGTGAATCTAAAGTGTGTGATGACCTTTGTGTCACCCAATGACCAGTGAATGGCGGTCAAGCCAGACTTCTCAACGGCCTTGTCGATAGTCGCCGTGGCTGCCTCCAGACGGTGCAGGTCCCTGCGTGGAATAAGGAAGCTGTCCTCACCGGTCCGCACAACAGACACTCCTGACGAATCAACTGCAAGCTTGGCGTTTCCACGCATTCCTAAGCCATGGGCCCATATGCGATCGAGGCGGGCCTGCTCAAAGACTGTAGATACGTACAGGGCAGAGTATTCACCCTGCGAAGTAGCCGGTGAAAGTACCGGGATGGATTTCTCCTGGACCTGACGCTTCTTTTTGGTGCTTAGCCAAACAATAACCGCTATCACTACAAGCAGTGAGATAGCTAGAAATCCGATTAGCTCGCGAGTCATTGTTGCTCCTGAATTTGGGTGTTTTTGACAGTAAATCTGCCTTTGAAGATTGTGTGGACTATCTGTCCGGGCAACGTGATGCCAGCGAATGGGTTGTTTACACTCTTCGAGTTTGTCTGTCTTTCAATAACTCGTTTTGCTGCCGGGTCAATCAATGAGATGTTCGCTATCGATCCAACACTCAGCAGTCCCTGGTTCTCAAGTCCCGCAATCTGTGAAGGCTTTACGCTCAGCACATTCGCGAAACGTTCCCAACTCCCACCACTTTGAATGAGCACCTCTTGCAGAACGGATGCCGCATGCTCCAGGCCGACCATTCCAAAGGCAGCGTTCTGCCACTCACACTCTTTCTTTTCGCGAGAGTGAGGGGCGTGATCTGTTCCAAGCACATCGATGGTGCCATCAAGCAGCGCTTCGCGTAGCGCCAAGGTGTCTTCAAGTTTCCTGAGCGGCGGATTCACTTTGTAGACAGAGTCGTAGCCTCGAACCAGCTCTTCAGTCAGCAGTAAGTGGTGCGGGGTTACCTCCGCAGTGACGTTTATGCCTCGAGCTTTAGCCCAGCGAACAACCTCAACAGCACCGGCGGTAGTGAGGTGACAGATGTGAAGTCTTGAACCCGTTTGCTCAGCAAGCTCTGCGTCTCGCTTGATGATCGATTCTTCTGCCTCGGCAGGCCATCCGGCCATACCCAATTCGGTGGCAAGCGCCCCAGCGTTCATTTGAGCGCCAACAGTCATGGTTGGATCCTGGGCGTGCTGCGCAATCACGCCATTGAATGCCTTGACTGCGATTAGGGCTTGGCGCATAAGGTCCTCATCGAAGACGCAGACTCCGTCATCGCTGAACATCCTTACCTTTGAGCGTGCTTCGGAGAGACCCTTTATGTCTGAAAGTTCAGCTCCTTGCAGTCCCTTGGTTACCGAGCCAATCGGCTGCACCTCTACAAAGCCTGCTGCACTGCCGGCATCCAGAATGAGATTCGCCACCTCAGCTGTGTCGGTGACTGGGCTGGTGTTTGCCATTGCCATTACAGCCGTGTAACCACCTGCCGCAGCACTTTTGCTTCCACTAAGGATTGTTTCGCTCGCTTCAAACCCAGGTTCGCGAAGGTGAGTGTGGACATCTACAAAGCCAGGCAGTGCTTGCAACCCCGCGCAATCAATACCAGAACCAGACACCGAACCGATTTGGGTGATTCGACCGTTTTCGATCTCTATGTCAGCGCCAGAACCATTTGGCAGAGTGAGGTTTTTGAGAATCAAAGAGGTCATAGCTGCTCCCCGCTTAGGCAGCGGTAGAGCACTGCCATTCTTACCGCTACCCCGTTAGAAACCTGTCTGAGCACCT
>CANESN010000105.1 GCA_947441105.1 Micrococcales bacterium | reverse complement strand
AGTCCTATGCTCCCCTGCGGCAGAGACGGCCGGACACAAGTGCCAAGTCTGCCACATCAATGCGGCAATGGCAACTATTCGGCTAGTAGATCGGGCCTTACGGCTTTGGTGCGCTCAACGGACTGGGCCTTTCGCCACTTAGCGATTTCCGCATGGTGTCCAGACAGCAAGACATCCGGCACCTCGAGTTCGCGCCAGATCTGTGGCTTGGTGTAACTCGGGTACTCCAAAAGACCGTCGGCGTGGGATTCTTCAACAATCGACTCGGCATTGCCCATAAAGCCCGGAATCAGGCGGGTAATCGCCTCAATCATGGCAAGTGCTGCCACCTCGCCACCGTTGAGAACGTAGTCTCCAAGTGAAACCTCAAGAACATCTGCCCGAGACTTGGCATGTTCAACAACTCGCTGGTCGATGCCCTCGTAGCGGCCGCAGGCAAAAACAATGTGCTCTTTGGTCGATAACTCTTTGGCAAGTGCCTGGTTGAAGGGCCTGCCAGCAGGGGTGGTGAAGATAACGGTTGGTCGGTTATCGGTAATCAGATCATCGAAGGCTTCGCCCCAAGGCTCTGGCTTCATGACCATGCCCGCGCCACCGCCATAAGGAGAGTCGTCTACGGTCTTGTGGATATCGTGGGTCCAGTGGCGTAGGTCATGCGCTTGAAAACTGATTAGCCCCTGCTTTTGGGCTTTACCTAATAGGGAGAGTTCTAGAACGTTGAAATAGTCAGGGAAGATTGAAACGGCATCAATTCGCATCAGCTTCCTCGATCTGTTCAAAAAGGCCACCCGGCGGGGTTATCTCAATTACACCAGCCGACACGTCAACCTTTGGGACAAACACCTTCACAAACGGAAGCAACACTTCGGCTTCTTCGGTCTTGATGACCAATAGGTCCTGGGCCGGCATGTGCTCCACTCGCAACAGGGTTCCAATCTCAACACCGTCGCGCACAACCTTTAGGCCAGCAAGCTGGTGGTCATACCAGGCATCTGGTTCTTGCGGGGAAACATCTAGTGGCTGCTCAACCAGCAAAATCGCCTTGATAAGGCTTTCTGCCTGAGTGCGGTCGGAAACGTCTTTGAGAAACAAAACTGGAGAACTGTTGAACCACTTGAGTTCAGAGACGGTTACGGTCTTGCCAAACCACGGGGATTCTTCGGGAACTTGAAGTTCTAAAACCGCGCCAGGAACAAAACGTTCATTTGGGCTATCGGTGTAGAGCTCTAACTTGATTGCCCCTTTGAGTCCGTGGGCTTTTAGAAACCTGCCAACTCGGAGCTTGGTGCTACTAGAAATCTGTATCCACCACGTCAACTCGGACGCGCTTGCCATCCGCAAGGGCGTTTACGACGGTTCTTAGAGCTGTTGCGGTGCGGCCGCTCTTGCCGATCACACGACCTAGGTCGTCTGGGTGCACGCGCACCTCCAGCAAATCGCCCTTGCCACCATTGCGGGAGGCTACGGTTGCGTCATCTGGGTTATCCACGATGGCGCGAACGATGTGCTGGAGGCTTGCTTGCAACATTTGAACTACTCTGCCTTTGGCTCTTCTGCTTCAGCTGCAGGTGCCTCGTCGGCAACTACCTCTTCTGCTGGTGCCTCGGCAACAACTTCTTCAGCTACAGCCTCAGCTGGAGCCTCTGCGGCCTCAACCTCTGCTACTGCTTCTTCAACAACTTCTTCAGCTACTGCTTCTGCTTCGGCTGGAGCCTCTACGGTCTCAACCTCTGCTACTGCCTCAACTGCTGCATCTTCCGACGCAGGAGCCTCAACGGCTGCCTCGGCTGCAGGTGCTTCCTCAACTACTGGAGCCTTCTTCTCGACCTTTGGAAGAACAACGGACTTCTTCGCAGTGTCAACCGCGAATACTTCCTTGACCTTCTGAGGCTTCACGGTGTTCTTCTTCTCGCCCTTAGCGTTAGCTAGGTCACCGGTTAGCTTTAGTAGCACAGCAGCCTGCTCGGTTGGCTGAGCGCCAACTGATAGCCAATACTGAGCACGCTCTGAGTTGACCTCGATGATCGATGGGTCATTGGTCGGAACGTAACGACCGATTTCTTCAATTACACGACCGTCGCGGTGTGTGCGAGAGTCGGCTACCACGATGCGGTAGTGCGGGGTGCGCGTCTTGCCAATGCGCTTAAGGCGGATCTTTACAGCCACAATGCTCCTGTTATAGGTGTCTTTGGCGAGATTCTGCCGTGAGCGTGGGGGCACACTCGTCAGGTCTCAAATGGTTTCGAATAAGTCTGGATAGAGGGTCGAGACTTTTCGAACTCGGTTAGTCTGCCAGAAAATCTGGCGATTAGCTAGCTCTAAAGCCCAAATGCACTTCCCGAGCCGGAAGATTTCTCAGATCCGAAGTCCAAACCAGCGTTTTCAGCAGCTCGCTTGGCAGGGTTTCCACTCTTGGATCCCTTTTTCTTCTGGTCAATCTTCTTTTTCCCACCCGAGAAGCCGCCGCCCATAAGCGCTGGGTTAGTTCCAGGAATATTTGGCATGCCACCTTTGGCAACGGTCTTCATCATCTTGGCTGCCTGCTCAAAGCGAGCAATGAGCTGGTTCACCTCGGTCACCGAAGTGCCAGATCCTCTTGCGATGCGCATTCTGCGAGCGCCGTTTAGCACCTTTGGCTGAGTGCGCTCAAGCGGGGTCATCGAGTAGATGATCGCCTCGGTGCGAGTGATTTCTTTCTCGTCAAATTCCTCAAGCTGCTTCTTCATCTGACCGACACCTGGAAGCATGCCCAAAAGGCCCTTCATGCTTCCCATCTTCTTGATCTGCTGCATCTGCTCCAAAAAGTCCTGCAGGGTGAACTGATCCTTGGCCATCTTCTCGGCCATGCGCTTGGACTCTTCTTCATCGAAGCTCTGCTGCGCCTTTTCGATAAGGCTGACAATGTCACCCATATCCAAAATGCGGCTTGCCATGCGGTCTGGATAGAACGGCTCGAAGGCATCTAGACCTTCACCAGTTGAGCTAAACAGAATCGGAGCACCGGTAATGGTCGCAACCGACAAAGCTGCACCACCGCGTGAGTCACCATCCAACTTGGTAAGCACGACACCGGAGACTCCAACGCCCTCGTGGAAAGTCTT
>CANESN010000104.1 GCA_947441105.1 Micrococcales bacterium | reverse complement strand
TGAGTTTTTTGGCAAGGGGACGGTCAATCTATTGGTGGTATTGCCAATTGCACTCCCCGGTGTTGTTACCGGAGTTGCATTTAGCAATACCTACTCAAACTTCCTCACGCCAGCAGGCATCCAGCTTGGGTATTTTGGAATGATCGTCGCTCACGCGACTTTTTGTATTGTGATGGTTTTCAATAACGTGTTTGCGCGCCTGAAGCGAATGAATCCATCCCTCCAAGAAGCTTCAATGGACCTAGGTGAAGGCCTCTGGGGAACCTTCCGCCTGGTGACCTTCCCGCAGTTTAGAACCGCATTCGCCGCCGGTGCCCTGTTGGCGTTTGCGCTGAGCTTTGATGAGGTTGTGGTGACCATTTTCACCGCACCGCCGGGGGTCGACACCTTGCCGCTTTGGATACTAAAGGAGATGGCAAGACCTAATCAGGCATCGGTTGTGAACGTAGTTGCCACGGTAGTGATTCTTTTGTCTCTGATTCCCGTATACGTTTCACAGCGTCTTTCCAGAACAGAGAACGAAAAGTAGGTCGAAAGTTCTTTAGGAAATGCGATTTGACCAAAAACGTAACACTTGTGCAAGCAAGTTGCAGCTCGCAGAATATTCCACTAATGTCTTGGTTGAACCTGTGATCTCAAGGAGATTAGAAATGCCAGCAATGCGATTCTCGCACTCCGCTGGCTTTGCTATGGGTATGTCAATGATGACCATGGAGCGAATGCTCTAAACGCTTAGCTTCTAACGTTTCTAACGGTGAACTAAGCCGCGAGGGTGAAGCCTCGCAAAATCCCATCGACTCAATCGCCATCAAAAGGTGAACCCAATTGGCTATAGCTCAATCAATCCAACCGGACGCTCCGAAAGTGTCTCCCGCCTCTGTGACTATCACTGAGGTCAACAAGCACTTCGGTAAAGGTGTCAAAAGAGTTGATGTCTTAAGAGACATCAACCTAAACATCCATGCCGGTGAGGTGCTGGTTCTTCTAGGACCTTCCGGCTGCGGTAAGTCAACTCTTCTTCGCCTAATCGCAGGGCTTGATAGCCCAAGCGAAGGGCAGGTAGAAGTTGACGGACAGCAGGTATCGGGTGTTGACCCACGCTGCGGTTTTGTTTTTCAGGAGCCACGGCTTTTGCCCTGGCTTAGCTTGAAGGACAATGTCGCAATTGGAGCTAGAGGCAAAAGAAGTGAGCGCGAAATTCACGAACTTTTGGCCAGCGTTGGATTAACCGGATTTGAAAAGCACATCCCGAGACAAGTCTCCGGTGGAATGGCTCAGCGAACTGCCCTTGCAAGAGGGCTTGCTGGTCACCCGGGAGTTTTGTTGCTGGATGAGCCTTTCGCAGCGCTTGATGCTCTAACCAGACTGTTGATGCAAGATCTTTTGCTCGAGGTCGCTGGCGCGACCGGAGCAACCGTGGTTTTGGTGACCCACGATATCGATGAGGCACTTCACTTGGCCGACCGCATTGTGGTTTTGGCTGAGCGAGGTCGGGGCATCGATGAAATTGTGAAAGTCAATCACCCAAGACCGAGAGACCGCTCTCACCCTGGACTCGCACCACTTAGAACTGAACTGTTGTCCAAGTTCGGAATACATCCGTAAATCAAGAAAGAAAACAAAACAAAATGTCATCTTCAAAGAAACTAAACCGACTGGTTAAATCTGCCGCCGCAGCATCAATCGCGCTTCTCGCGCTAGCTGGTTGCGCACCTGGCGAATCAGCACCAACCGAATCAGCCGCAACCGACTCCAAGGTTCTATTGCTGGATTACGCCTACTGGAACCCGCTAAGCCTTGTTATTAAGGATCAGGGCTGGTTGGAAGAGGAACTTGCTGCCGATGGCTACACCGTCGAGTGGGTTCTCTCTGCTGGATCCAGCAAGGCCATCGAAAACTTAAACGCTGAGGCAATCAACATTGGATCCTCAGCTGGAGCGGCAGCGCTTTCTGCTCGTGCAAATGGAGTAGCGCTAACTACCGTCGGTGTCTTCTCTCAGCCGAACTGGGCGTCAATTGTTGTCGGCAAGGACAGCGACATCAGCTCTGTGCTAGAGCTCAAGGGCAAGAAGATTGCAGCGGCGTCTGGAACTGACCCTTACTTCCACCTTTTGCAGGCTCTAAATGAGGTCGGACTTTCTGCAGCTGACGTTGAGATCGTGAACCTAATTCACGCCGATGGACAAAAGGCGCTTGAGTCAGGCGATGTTGATGCTTGGGCAGGCCTTGACCCACTAACTGCTACCAGCGAGAAATCTGCTGGAAGCAAGATCATTTACAACAACCCGGCATTTGCTTCCTGGGGCGTTTTGAGCGCGACTGACAAGTTCCTAGCCGAGAAGCCAGAGCTTGTTGAGGTTGTCCTAAAGCAGTACGAAAAGGCTCGTCAGTGGATTCTCGATAACCAGAATGGTGCCGTGGCAATCCTTGCCAGAGACGCACAGCTTGATGAGGACGTTGCTAGCACAGTACTTCTAGAGCGAACCAACATCGATGTCTCGATCGTGCCTGGGGCTACCCAGTTGGCGGTTTGGACAACCATCTCAAAGGTTCTAGTGGCTGAAGGTGCAATCAAGTCGCAAGCAGCGGCAGATGAGGCACTTGCAACCATCTTGGACGACTCGATTGCCAAGAAGTTGGGCAACTAACCCATGTCAGAATTCAGAGTCGAGCAGCAAAACACCAAGCAACAGCGTCAGGCCAAAGTTCGCAAGAATTTGGTCAGGCTCGCTATTGGTGCTTTGCTGCCGGCTCTGATTCTTGTCATCTGGCAAATCCTCAGCACCAACGGTTCTTTCTCTGCCAGTCAATTGCCGCCACCGATTGAAGTTTTGCAGGCGGCTCAAGGGCTGGTGGAAAGAGGAACCCTCTGGCAGCACCTGTCGATAAGCATCCAGCGAGTATTCTCTGGCTTTGCTATCGGTGCAGTTTTGGGCATAGCATTGGGTTCTGCCGTCGGTTTATCCAAGACCGTTAGTCAACTTCTATTGCCAACAATCGGAGCGGTCAGAGCTGTGCCTTCTTTGGCATGGGTTCCGCTACTACTTATTTGGATGGGCATCTACGAAGAGCCCAAAATCACACTGGTTGCCATTGGCGCCTTCTTTCCAGTTTTCACCACCGTTGCCGCAGGACTGGCCGCGGTAGACCGCAACCTTATTGAGGTTGGAAGAACCTACGGGT
>CANESN010000103.1 GCA_947441105.1 Micrococcales bacterium | reverse complement strand
GGCTACAACCTCAAAGAAGGTTTCCTAGGCGAGAGACTCAAAACCGCAGTGGTTTACGAGTGGACCTGGGTGATTGTGCTTCTGAACTACCTGGTTTTCTGCCTACTGATCCTGATTCAGTTCTGGGACTTTTGGCCAACGCTGTTCTAGAACCAGAGCGCAAGCTCGCGCTCAGCGGATTCCAAAGAGTCCGAACCGTGCACCAAGTTCTGCACAACCTTTGTTCCCCAGTCACGCGATAGATCGCCACGAATCGTCCCTGGAGCAGCAACTGTCGGGTCGGTAGCTCCGGCAATAACCCGGAAGCCTTCGATTACTCGGTTTCCCTCAAGGCGAATTGCCACGATGTCACCGGAAAGCATGAACTCCATAAGTGGCTCATAGAAAGACTTGCCCTCGTGCTCGGCGTAGTGCTTTGCCAATAGGTCCCTTGACGGGGAGAGCTTCTTCAGGGCTGCAACGGTGTAGCCCTTTGCCTCGCAGCGCGAAATGATTTCACCAATCAGGTTTCTTCTAACACCGTCCGGCTTGATTAGTACCAAGGTTGCTTCTGACATCACTTTCTCCCAATCTCTACGTCAAAGTAAATTCGCTTGGCGTTATCGATCGTTGCACCGGCAATAAGTGCCCAGATCCAAAGACCCGCAAGCATGACACCTACAACAAACATCCCCCACAACAAAACGCCCGAGGCAATCAGCAATACCTGCCACAAGCTTCCAACCCAGTAACCCCAGCGATAGCGCAAAACTGCTGGAGTCAAAATCATAAGTATCGAGACTGTTAGACCAACCGCCCAGACCAACGGCGCGTCAGCCACCTTCAGGCCAAAAGCGGCGAGGGTTGCAAAGAAGGCGACAAATGACTCGAAAGCCAAAACAATAGAAGCCAGCGTCTGTTTTGAAGACCTATTCTTCATCGTCCTCATCCAATCTCTGGTCCTGAATGTATTTCAAGACGTCACCAATTAGGTAAAGCGAACCCGTCACAAACAAGGCCGCCTTTTCCTCTGCTGCAAGCCTATTCGCTAACTTGTAGGCGGCGGTCACACTTGGCTCAATCGAGAGCACCTCGATGCCGTAATTCTCGCAAATTACCGCCAGCTCTTCCGCAGGAATACCTCTGGGAGACGTCGGCTGAGTGCAGATCACCTGGTCAAAGCTCTTAGCCAATTCAGCAATCGTGCCGCTTAGGTCTTTATCTGAAAGCATCGCAACCAAACCAAGGGTCTTTGGGGCGTTGAAGCTGTCGTTGATCGCAGCGGTCAGTGATGCCATGCCCGCTGGGTTGTGAGCTCCGTCGAGCACCACCAGTGGGTCTTTTGACACGACCTGCAACCTACCTGGCGATACCGCATCAGCAAGTGCAGCTCTGAGCACCTCATCGGCAATCGGACGCAAACCCTCACCGAGGAACAGTTCAACCGCCGCGATTGCGGTGGCGGCATTCTGCGCCTGGTGGAAACCAATAATTGGCATCCAGACCTGTGGGTAATCCGAAGCTAATCCGCGAACCGAGAACCGGGTTCCAAAACCGTCAGCCATGACATCGCCATACTCGAAGTCACGCCCAGAGAGCTTGAGGTTCGAACACCGGCTCTCGAGAACCTCAATCACGTTCGCATACTGCGGGCTGGAAACTACCAGGGACTTTTCTTTGATGATTCCAGCCTTGGTGGTCCCAATCTCCTCCACGGTGTTGCCTAAAGATTTTTGGTGGTCAAGATCGATAGCCGTGAAGACAGCGACGTCAGCATCCGCAACATTGGTCGCATCCCACTCGCCGCCCATGCCAACCTCAAGAACTAAGACATCGACCGGTGCATCCGAGAAAAGCTGGAATGCAAGAGCGGTGAAAGCCTCAAAGAAGGTGAGCGGTTGGTGACCTTCAGATATCAGTTGCTGGTCAACTAAGTCCATCAGTGGCTTGTTGTCACGATAGGTATCGACCAGCATTTCATCGCTGACCGGGTCGCCATCAAGTGCAATTCGCTCATTGAAATTCACCAGGTGTGGACTGGTGAGCCTGCCGGTGCGCAGTCCATGCTCGCGCAGGATGCGCTCAATGATTCGAGAGGTAGAGGTCTTGCCGTTGGTGCCGGTGATGTGAATGATCCCGTAATTTCTTTGCGGGTCTCCCATCAGACCTACAAGCCGGGCAGTTGGTTCAAGCCTTGGGCGAATGTGCTGCTCGGGTTGCCGGGCGTAAAGCTCGGCAAGTATCTGATCGAGATCGTTCTGCGCGGTCACTTCTTCGATAACTCAATCTCGATCAAACCAGCATCACCAATCGAAAGCTCTCCGGAAACCTCGGCTGCTACGACATCGAACTCCACAGCTAGGGTCTCGCTAGCAATCAATTCAGCGTGGGTCTTCAAAGCATCTAGTGAGCCGCTATCGACTCGAAGCATCAACGAGATTCGATCTGAAACATCCAAACCAGCATCCTTACGAGCTTGCTGGATGTGACGAATCGCGTCTCGCGCTGCACCTTCAGCTTCGAGTTCCGGAGTCAAGACGGTGTTGAGTAGCACGAATCCGGTAGAGGTGATTCCAACCGCCTGATTCACATCAGCCTGGTTTGCCACCATGGTGATCTCGAATTCACCTTCGAATAGCTCAGTGCCATCAACCACGACAAGATCGCCGCGCACATTCCAGTTACCCGCCTTAGCCTCGCGAATAATGCGCTGCACTTCGCCGCCAACGCGTGGTCCAAGTGTTCTGGCATTCACGCTTAGGGACTTTAGAAGGCCAAACTGGCTGGCAGCCTCATCGGATGCCTGAACCACTGAGACCTGCTTCACGTTTAGCTCTTCTGCAATCAGATCGGAATAGGCGCTGAGGCTCTGAGCATTTGGTGCAGCAATCGTCAGATCACTCAAAGGCAAACGAACTCTCAAGCCGGCTGACTTTCTAAGTGCCTGGGCAACCGAAGCTGCCTCACGGATAGCGTCCATGTCCTGAACCAGTTGCTCATCAGCTGGGAATTCGCTGGCTGCTGGCCAACTCTCTAGGTGAACAGAGCGGCCATTGGTCAATCCGCGCCACATTTCCTCAGCGGTGAGTGGCAACAGTGGTGCTACGACCCTCAACACGGCCTCTAGAACTGTGTAGAGCGTGTCGAAGGCATCTTTGTCACCCTCCCAGAAACGATCTCTGGAGCGGCGGACATACCAGTTGGTGAGCACTTCAGC
>CANESN010000102.1 GCA_947441105.1 Micrococcales bacterium | reverse complement strand
TGGGTTTTTAGGCCCGGTTTTAGCAAATTTTTGTGAAAAATCTCGCAAACTGTGGATTTACAACATTAGCACTTAACCACTAGATGTAGTAGCAACTCGCGATTTTTTTCACTTATTTAGTTATTTCATGAACATTAACCCACAGGTTGAACTTTAAGGCGGTAGCAAATCCCGCGTGTCGCGGGTTGTTCATCTAATGTGCTGAAAAGTTATTTTTACGGGCTGTAGAAACAGGGGTTTTTACAGCCAATTTGACCTCAACACACCGACATTTATTAACAAATCGTTAGCAAATAAGTCATAGAAAATCGATCTCTGCCAACCGGATTTCAGCTTGCAGGGGCAAGAAGCTCGACTAACAGTCGCGAAAACTGCCTTTTCCTGCTCGGATAGCGAGATCCGGCTATGGATCTTTGCCTTGTTTGGCAATTTGTTCGCGATTATTATTTTTTTGAGGTTCGGCCCTGGACCATCGAAAATCTAAGGACAGCAGCTGCCAATGATTAGAGTCGCAACCCTTGAAGACGCTCAAGAACTGCTTTTGGTTTGTAATAACCACGAACTGCGAATTGACCCAGACTTTGAACTGATGCCACTTAGTGAAATCACCGAGTTCCTCAATGGCTATGAAGAGCCTTCCCACACCATGGTCTTGGATGACGGCGGCATCAAAGCCGTGATGTTTATTCAAACCTCGACCCCCAGAAACAAAGTCGAACCTGACTTCTTTACCGTGGGCACTAAGGCGCAGTCCAAAGAGTTGTTTGATGCCGGTTTTGAGTGGCTAGCGCAAAACCGCAAGGGATTTGACGTTAGGACTTATTGCAACAAGAGGGACACCGAGCTGCTTGCGCTGTTTGAGGAAAGCGGCCTGAGCTTTCTGCGTGATTACTACAAGATGGTCAAAGAGCCGGTTGAGCAGGGCTTCCCCCAGCTCCCACAGGACATCACCATTGAGGCGGTTGACCTGGAGGGTGAGTCACGCACGCTACACATGCTTGAGACCGAGTCATTTACCGGTCACTTCGGTCACATCCCTCTAGGCCACGATTATTGGCTCGCAGAGAAAACCACCGAACCTAAGCTGGATCGCAAAGGCGTATTTATTGCCAAGGTAAAAGGTGAACCGGCTGGTCTTTTGATCTCCAATGACGCTCGGTCAGAGATGAATGGCGGCTGGGTGGACAAACTCGGTGTGCTGGAGAAGTTCCGCGGCTTAGGGCTCGGGAAGTTATTGCTGCAGTGGGGAGTCGCTCACGCTGCCGAGAAGGGTTACCAGTCTGTCGGGCTCGGTGTGGACACCGGCAATGAGTCCGGGGCACTGCAGCTTTACGAAAACCAGGGCTTCAAACCAACTGTGGTTTGGCGCGGTTACGCAACCACTATTTAGAGCTCTTGTTCTGAGCTAGCCAGGCTCCCAGTATTACTACCGCACCGCCAATTGGTTCATACCAGTGCAGCTCTTCACCCAATAGCAAAATGCCCCAGATTGTTGCTAACACCGGATTGGTGAAGGTGACGGTTAGGGCAACGGTAGATCCAGCCGCTTTGACGACGTCGTGAAATAGTCGGTAGGCAAAACCAGATCCCAAAACCCCCAGCGCCAGAATCGCCAAAAGCGATTCCATGCTTGGGCTACTTGTGAAAAGTGGTCCTGTAAATAGGTAAAACGGCAACAGCGTGATGGCGCTGGTGAATACCTGGGCTGCTGCCGAAGACGTCCCCGAGAGATTCATCGGGGTTACATACTTGCGGATGTACGGACCACCGATGCCATAGGAAATGGTTGCCAAAACCAGTGCTCCAATTGCAAGCGGGTCGTTTTGGCCAAAGCCTTCCCAAATCCCGAGGGTGATCGCGACACCGATTAGCCCAACCGCCAAACCAATGGTGGCGATAATCGTCACCTTCTCGGTCCGATAGATAGTCAAGATCGCAAGCAGGGTGAAAATTGGGGTAGTGGCACCGATGATTGCGGCCAACGAAGAAGTGGTCGATTGCTGCGCGAAGCTAAACAGCGCAAAAGGTATTGCCGACATGAAGACACCGGCTACCCAGAGGTGGAACCACTGGGTTCCCTTCGGGAGCTGAAGCCTGAGTAAAAACACCAAGCCAAACATTGCCGCGCCACCAAGGAACGTGCGCCAAAAGGCGACACCGTAAAAAGGTAGGAATCGAAGTGAGAGTTCGGTGAATAGGAAGCTGGAGCCCCAGATCAGGGCCATTGGAAAAAACTTCCAAATCCAGTGTGATTTCACCTAATGAAATCTAGTGGCTAGAAGGTGTGGTTTCGATCTCCGAGCGATCCGCCGACCAAAGGGTGTGGAAGACGCCATCGCGGTCAACGCGCTTATAAGTATGAGCACCAAAGAAGTCGCGCTGCCCCTGAACCAGTGCCGCCGGCAAGCGCTCGGCGCGCAGGCCGTCGTAGTAACTCAAGGAAGATGAGAAGGCAGGGTTTGGAATACCGGCTAGCGAACTGTGAGCAACCACGTTTCTCCAAGATGCCAGCGAGGAATCGATTGCCTTGGCGAAGTAGTCATCAAACAACAGGCTCAGTAGGTTTTCATTCTTGCCGTAGGCATCAGCGATGCGGTTTAGGAACTGGGCACGAATGATGCAACCGCCACGCCAGATCTTTGAAACAGCACCTAGGTTGATGTTCCAGTTGTACTCCGCAGCTCCGGCGCGAATTGCGTCAAAGCCCTGGGCATACGCAATGATCTTGGATGCGTAAAGTGCCTTGCGAACATCCTCAACAAAGGCTGCCTTATCGCTAACCGACCAAGTGGTGGTGTGGCTAGCCATGCCGGCATTTCCTGCGCGCTGGCTGGACTGAGATGACAGGCTTCTGGCAAACACAGCCTCGGCAATTCCAGACACTGGAGTGCCAAGGTTTAGCGCGGTCTGAACGGTCCAGACTCCGGTGCCCTTTGAGCCGGCTGCATCCAAAACCACGTCTACGAATGGCTTACCGGTCTTGGCGTCAATCTGCTTGAGCACCTCTGCGGTGATCTCAATCAGGTAGCTCTCCAGCTCGCCTTTGTTCCACTCGATGAAGATGTCAGAGATCTCACTCGGGGAGAAGCCGCCAGCCTGGCGAAGAATGTCGTATGCCTCAGCGATTAGCTGCATGTCGGCGTATTCGATGCCGTTGTGAATCATCTTCACAAAGTGACCAGCGCCATCGGTGCCAACGTGGGTAACACATGGCTCACCCTCGGCTACAGCTGCAATCGAGGAAAGGATTGGACCGAGGGTCTTGTAGGCCTCAGCGGTT
>CANESN010000101.1 GCA_947441105.1 Micrococcales bacterium | reverse complement strand
ATTTGAAAACTTTGACATCAAAAAGGTGGCAAAGTTTGACGCCAATAAGATCGAGGATTTGATGCTGAACCCTGAGATCATTAGAAATCGGGCCAAAATCGTCTCGGCGATTAACAACGCCAACCTAGTGCTCGATCAAGACATAGACCTGACCAGTTTGATTTGGTCATTCGCTCCAGAAACTCGACAGACTCCAGAATCAAACTTCACATGGGTTGCTACCAGCGAAGAGTCGATTGCGCTGAGCAAGGCGCTGCGCAAGTTGGGATTTAGCTTTGTGGGTCCAACCACCATGTATGCCCTAATGCAATCTTCGGGCTTGGTGAAAGACCACGCTCCGGGTTGTTTCAGAAGAGACTGAAAAGATTCGCATCGCCACTACATTGGCTAGATGGGAGAGAAATGACTGAGCAAGAATTTAACGACATCTTCAGGGCCTACCTACCCGAAGCGTCACGGTTTATCGCAAGACGAACCAAGTCGGAGGACGTTGAGGACATAGCTGCGGATCTGTTTGCGCTGGCTTGGCAAAAGAAAGACAGCATTCCCAAGGGACTAGAGCTCCCATGGCTATACAAGTCAGCTCGCTACCTGATCTCCAACCACAACCGCAAGCAAGCGGGCAGACAGGCAATTTTTGCAACCCTGCAGGAGCCGCAGTCCGCTCCCAGCGCCGAGTCGATTGCCCTTGCTGATCTAGAGCTGGCTGAAGCTTGGAAGGCGTTGAGCACTAAGGAGCAGGAAATACTTGCACTTTGGGCATTCGAAGGCCTGGAGCCAAAGCAGCTCGCAGTGGCACTGGAGAAAAGTGAGAATGCCTGTGCAATCTCGCTGTCTCGAGCAAAAGCAAAACTTACCCAGCTACTGAATTCTGAAAATAACTAGAGGCTGACTACACATCATGGATATGAACGAAAACGAAGAACTTAGAAACCGCATCTCAAACTCGATCTCTACCGAGGGTGCAGAACTTTCGGATTACGTGGTAGCTCAGGCTGCCAAAGCCAAGCCAAAGCGAGTCTTTGGATTCAACAGCGTTCGCCTAGGCCTCGGATCCTTTGCAGCGGCCTCTTTGGCCTTGGTAGGCGCGTTTGTGCTCCCTAGCGCGTTTGCACCAGCACCACTTTTCACAATGGGCATTGGTGCTCAAGGCGGCCAGACACTAGCCAGCGCAGAGTCTGCACCGGCTGATGCCAAGATGAGCATGATTTGGCCTGGTTACGTGCAGTACAACTACATCGCCGATGGGCTTAGTGATTCAACCGGCAAGGGACATGTTTATCAGGCGGAACTTATTGGCACCGCAGAAGGTCTAATGGCATCACTTATGAAGCAGTTTCAGCTCCAAGGTGAGATCAAAAAGGACGAGTGGTCAACCGATCAAGCACCAAGCTTTACGGTTCAAAGTAAGTCTGAATCTGGTGTCGAGTCCTATCTGAATGTTTATTGGGCTGGCACTGGAGCCTGGTACTTCTCAAGCTGGGACCCATCGCTCTGGGCTTGTGCCGCAACTCCATCGGAAACCAAAGATGACGGTACTTCGACAGAAACTTGCGAGCAGCCAAAGCCTCAGCCAGAGCTAGTTCCATCAAAAGAGGAAATGGCGCAATACGCTGACAAACTCTTCTCATCCCTCGGTACTGACATCGCGGCAAGCGACTTCACGGTCTACCGCGAGGAGTGGGGTGGTTCTGCGTTCGCAGACCTGACCTTGGACGGCCAGAAGCTTCCAGTAAGCGTGTCTGTTGGTTGGGATGCTTGGGGCAAGCTTTCTTACGCTTCCGGTCACAGCTTCAAGCTTGTAGATCGAGGCGAATTCAAGACCATCTCTGCCAAAGACACGGTTTCTCGCATCAAGGAGGGTCGCTGGTACGGCTCAGCCCCTTCGAGCTTCTATAGCGACACTGCAGTCAGCTCGCGGGTTAGCGTGGACCCGGTGGTTGGTTCTGAAACAGCAGTCGAGCCAATGCCAGGCGACAACACCGCTCCAGAAGAGAATCCAGCACCAAAGATCGTTGACCTAAAGATCAACAAGTCGGTATCGACAATGCTTGGTGTTTGGGATGCAGCAGGCGGATTCTGGCTGGTTCCAGGACACCTGCTCTACAACGACCAGGGTTGGTTCGACTCCATCATTAGCCTCGAGGATGGCGTTATTGAACTGCCGAAGTATGAGGAAGTTACCCCAATGATTGAACCTGGTGTCGACACCAAGAATGGCTAGAAGCCAGTTGGGACAATAAGTTCAATCACTGAGCCAGACTGGCGGGCCGAAAGGCCTGCCAGTTTTGCTATCTGCGGGATTTGGTCAACAGTTTCCAAGCCGTGCTCAAGCGCCGCTCTAACAAATGCCCCTTTGGCTTTCTTGTTGAAGTGATTCAACGCCTTGCCGGAGGCTTGATCCAATACCTCAACCGTGTAGTGCTCGCGATCAGGAATTGGGTTTAGGGCGACGTAGCTCTTTGATCTCATATCCAGGATTAGACCGAGCATTCTCGGCCAGATCGCCACGTGAGCCTTGATCCAGTGCTTTTTGAGGTCAATGCCCGGCAAGCTGCTATTTGCAGAGAGCCGGTAGTAGGGAATCTGTTCGGTTGCTGGCAAAAGGCCAAACAGAGCTGACTGAATAAAGAGTTTTTCTTTGGCTCGCTCTTGACCTTGTGGCGAGAGAGTCTGAAAGCCAAGTGCGTCATAGAGCGTGCCGGAGTATCGCTCGACCGCTGGCATGGTTGGTGCGGTTAGCAGCTCTTTCAAACTTGCTATGTCTGCATCCGGATTCTTACCCAGCTTCAAAGCTTTGACGGTCTTGGCCTTCGACTTTGAAAGTGTCTCGAGCTTCTTGAGTAAGACATCTCTCGCGGGATCAAGCGCGGCCCAAATGATTGCTGCCTTGTCGATAGAAATGCCAACGCCGCCGGAACGTTTAGTTTCCGACGGCGGCAGCAGAATAAGCATTAGCTAATTAGGGTTGCGTCCCTGACCACCAAGGTGACAGTGTCAGACTCGATAGATAAGAACCCACCCTGGGTGGTCTCCGCGATCACCGGCTTGCCTTCGGCAAGGGTGATTCGAATCTGACCCGCTGCCATAATGGCAAGCATCGGCTCGTGACCTGCGAGTAGACCAATTTCACCCTCGGAGGTCTTGGCGACCACCATGGTTGCGCTGCCGGACCAGATCTTACGATCTGCTGCGACTAGGTCTACGTTGAGTTCTCTTGCCACTACTTCAGATCCTTCTGGATGCGGTCGAATGCCTTCATAACATCGTCAAGGCCACCACAGTT
>CANESN010000100.1 GCA_947441105.1 Micrococcales bacterium | reverse complement strand
GACCCCTGCCCGCGGATACTTTGTAGAAGATGCCAGCAGCCAGCGTGAGGCCCAGTAGCCCAAGCGCTAGAAACAAACCAGAGATTTCCACTTGCCAAGGGTAAGCGATTGCACCGACCAGTTGCGGAGTGTTGCGCTTTTTTACTTTTTGGCTCGTCTAGGCTTTGTGCCGTGAGTGAAATTCAATTTAGAACAGACATGACCGTTGAGCTGGTTCGAGCCTCTGCCAACGATGCCGACGTGCTTTATGCCGCAAGAGTTTCAACTCAGGGCGAGCAGACTCTTGAGGGCGCCCTAAAGTCCGATGCCGAGACTGATCAGCGCGACAAGGGTTTGATCAACTACCTAATGCGCGATCGCCACGGATCCCCTTTTGAGCACAACTCTCTGACTTTCTACGTTCAGGCCCCAATCTTTGTATTCCGCGAGTTCATGCGTCACCGCATCGCAAGCTACAACGAAGAATCCGGACGCTATCGTGAGCTTCGTCCGGTCTTCTATGTCCCGGGCCCTGAGCGCAAACTGATTCAGGTTGGAAAGCCTGGTCACTACGAGTTCCATGACGGCAGCGCTGAGCAGACCGCACTGGTTGAGCAGGAAACCATGGCGGTTACCCGCGCAGCCTACGAGGCATACCAGCGCATGCTGGAGGCAGGCATTGCCAGGGAAGTGGCTCGCATCGTGCTGCCGCTAAACATCTACTCGAGCATGTATGTCACCATGAACTCTCGTGCACTGATGAACTTCCTATCGCTTCGCACCTCACGCGAGGGCACTCACTTCCCCTCTTACCCGCAGCGCGAGATCGAAATGGTTGCGGAGAAGATGGAAGATTTCTGGGCGGAGCTTATGCCTTTGACCTACGAATCCTTCAACGCGAATGGCCGAGTAGCCCCGTAGCCTAAACAACCAGGTTCTTGGTTCCCCATTGCCCATGCGGGTAGGCTAGTCAAATGGTTCAACAACATAAAGATCTCTTCGGTCAGGTGCTAGTCGCACTGGTGACACCGATGACCGCGGATGGTGAAGTCGATTGGGACGCTACCGAGCGTCACATGGACTATGTAATTTCAAATGGTGCAGACGGTGTTGTCGTGACCGGCACCACCGGTGAAACCTCAACCCTTACCGATGCTGAGAAGATCAAGCTTGTCGAGGTTGGAAAGTCCGTTTCTGCGGGGCGCGCCAAGATCATCACCGGCGGTGGCTCTAACGAAACCGCGCACGCCATGCAGCTTTACAAGGCCAGCGAAAAAGCCGGTGCAGACGGCGTCATGATTGTGACCCCTTACTACAACAAGCCAACCCAGGCTGGAATTCTTACCCACTTCCGACTAATCGCTGACGCCACCGACCTGCCGGTGATCTTGTATGACATTCCAGGTCGCACCGGCGTTGCTATTGCCTACGACACTTTTCACCGCGCAGCCAAACACCCAAACATCGTTGCAATCAAGGACGCTAAGGGTGATTTAGCGCAGGCTTCTCGATTGATGTTGGAAACCGGATTGCTGTATTTCTCTGGCGATGATCCGAATGTTCTGCCTCATCTTTCGATTGGGGCCACCGGTCTGATCGGTGTCACCGCAAATATTGCCCCTCATGCCTATCGCGAGATGGTGGATGCCACCAATAAGAACGATTTCCACTCAGCACTCAAGGTCCACAACGCGCTTGAGCCGTTGCAGCGTGCGATTATGACTCACGTTCCTGGAACCGTTGCGGCAAAATACGTGCTGCACGGTTTGGGGCACATCAACTCGCCTCGCGTGCGTCTGCCGCTGGTTGGTCCTGAGGACCATGAGGCAGCAGCAATCGAAAGCGGCATCGACCAGGTGGTTTCGGTCCCAGGCTTGAACTTCGATAACTTCAGACCGGACCGCAATGCTGCGGCCGGTGGCGCCTTGCCCAAGGTGGCGGGAACTACTCGCTAGTGGAGTTATCCGCCCCAGCACCACTTAGACCAGGCGTTTTGCGCATCATTCCGCTTGGTGGAATTGGTGAAATTGGTCGCAACATGACCGTATTTGAACTAGACGGTCAAATAATGATTCTGGACTGCGGTGTGCTGTTCCCAGAGGAAACTCAACCCGGTGTCGATCTGATTTTGCCGGATTTTGGTTACTTGGAGGACAAGCTAGATCGGATTGTCGGTGCTGTGCTCACGCACGGTCACGAGGACCACATCGGTGGCGTGCCATATCTTTTGGCGATGCGCAAAGACATCCCAATCATTGGTTCAACGCTAACCCTTGCGCTAGTTGAGGCAAAGCTAAAAGAGCACCGAATCACTCCTTTCTCACACACCGTGAAAGAGGGTCAGATTGAGCAGCTTGGCCCGTTCAATCTTGAGTTTGTGGCGGTGAATCACTCGATTCCAGACTCGCTGGCGGTAATCATCAGAAGCACTGCCGGAACAGTTTTAGCTACCGGTGATTTCAAGATGGACCAGTTGCCTCTCGATGGCCGTTTGACCGATCTTCGAACCTTTGCACGCATTGGAGAAGAGGGCCTTGATCTATTCATGGTGGACAGCACCAATGCCGATGTCCCAGGCTTCACGCCGCTGGAGCGCGATATCGGTCCGGTGATTGAGAACGTGATTAGCAAGACTTTGGGCAAGGTAGTGGTTGCGTCATTCTCCTCACACGTTCACCGTGTGCAGCAGGTGCTGGATGCAGCAGTTGCCAATAATCGCAAGGTGGCCTTTGTTGGCCGCAGCATGGTTCGCAACATGGGCATTGCTGCAGATCTTGGTTACCTCAAAGTCCCTGCCGGTTTGATTGTTGACCTCAATGACATCGATGAGATTCCAGATAACCGAATTGTTCTGATGTCTACCGGCAGCCAGGGTGAGCCGATGGCTGTGCTATCGAGAATCGCTAACCGCGATCACCGCATCATCATTGGTGAGGGCGACACAGTTTTGATGGCGTCTTCTTTGATTCCGGGTAACGAGAATGCGGTCTACCGAGTAATCGATGGATTGATTCGCCTTGGCGCGAATGTGGTGCACAAGGGCAATGCCAAGGTTCACGTCTCTGGACACGCAGCCGCCGGTGAGTTGCTTTACTGCTACAACATCCTCAAGCCCAGAAACGTGGTTCCGATCCACGGTGAGGCACGACACCTGCACGCAAATGCCAAACTCGCTATTCAAACCGGAGTGCCTGCCGAGCAGACTCTGATTGTTCACGATGGCGCGGTGATTGACCTGGTAGATGGTGTCGCCAAAGTTGTCGGCCAGGTTCCTTGCGACATGCTCTATGTGGATGGCAAGACGGTGGGAAAGATCACCGATGAGGACCTCAAGGACCGTAGAATTCTTGCGGCCGAGGGCTTTATCTCAATTTTTGCGGTGATTGATCCGAGCACCGGCAAGGTTGTC
>CANESN010000099.1 GCA_947441105.1 Micrococcales bacterium | reverse complement strand
TGCGCTTAGGTCAGACTTAGCCGACTGATAGGCCGCGCCGCACTCCACCACCTCCCGAAACAAAATGGCTTCCTCAAGAGCTTTTGACTCGAACTTGGCGTGCGGCCTGACTTGCTCAGGAAGCGATGCAGAGACGAATGTTCCTCCGTAGCGACCTCGGCTGATTTCCAAGAAACCAGCTTCAACCAGCGAGGAAATCGCCACCCTCACAGTGTCTCGAGAGACCCCCATCAGCCCAGCGAGATCTCGTTCCGCGGGAAGCTTTTGTCCAGGCGAGGCAAAGCCGAGCTTTATGGTTTGCAGAATCCGCTCCACAGTTTCTTCGTAGACGTTTCCGCTGCGAATCCTGGTCAACAGCAGAGTGGAGTTTGCTACAGCAAAAACTGAGTCAGGTATTGCCGTCTCGGCTTGCATCACATGGGTGTTACGTAGTGGCCCGAGATTCCACCATCGACCAAGAAGGTAGAGCCGGTAATAAATGAGCTGTCATCCGAAGCCAAGAACGCTACGGCTGCCGCTAGCTCATCTGGGTCTGCAAACCTTCCCATCGGAATGTGGATTAGACGTCGCGCTGCACGCTCAGGGTCTTTTGCAAATAGCTCCTGAAGTAGTGGAGTGTTCACTGGACCTGGGCAGAGCGCGTTAACTCGAATGCCCTGGCGAGCAAACTGCACACCGAGTTCGCGGCTCATCGCCAACACACCACCCTTAGATGCTGTGTAGGAGATCTGACTGGTTGCACTACCCATTACTGCCACAAAGGAGGCAGTGTTGATGATTGAGCCGGATCCCTGCTGGGTCATGTACTTCAGGGCTGCTCGGCAGCAGAGGTAAACACTCTTTAGGTTTACGTCCTGAACTTTTTGCCAGGCAGGCATCTCGGTGGTCTCGATTGAGTCGTCATCCGGTGGCGAAATGCCAGCGTTATTGAAGGCAACGTCGACGCTGCCGTGCATTTTGAAGACCGTTTCGAACAGGTTGTTCACCTGCTCCTCGTCCGCGACATTAACTTGGACGAAGTTACCGCCGACCTCATCGGCTGCGCGCTGGCCGCTTGCCGGATCCATGTCGGCAATCACAACCTTCGCCCCCTCGGCCGCAAATCTTCTGGCGGTGGCAAGACCAATTCCTGAAGCACCTCCGGTGATCACTGCGACTTTGCCCGCCAGTCTTTGGGTCAGATCCATTTTCTTGATGCTCATTGCTTTCTCCTATTCAGCCGAGTAGTAAACAGTTTTTTCTTCTGTGAAGTGCAGCGGAGCGTCTGGGCCTAGCTCGCGACCAAGTCCAGACTGCTTCATTCCTCCAAAGGGGGTGTTGTATCGAACGGATGAGTGAGAATTCACCGATAGATTTCCGCTCTCAATTCCCCTGGACACTCGAATCGCTCGACCCAGATCCCTGGTCCAGATCGATCCGCTTAGTCCATAGATGGAATCGTTGGCGATTCTGATGGCATCCGCCTCATCGTCGAAAGGCAAAATCGAAACGACCGGCCCGAATACTTCTTCTTTGAAGCAGCGGTCATTTTCACCCTTTGCCATCAGAACCGTTGGCGCCATGAAATATCCCGGGCCTGATGGAGCACTGCCTTTGAACAAGACATCAGCGCCATCGAGGTAGCCCGAAACTGAATCAAAGTGCTTCTTTGAAACCAGTGGCCCCATATCCGTGCTCTCGTCCCTCGGGTCACCGACCTTGAAGGCTTTAACCGAGGTCTCCAACCCGCTCAGGAATTCATCCAGCACGCTGCGCTGGACAAGAATTCTGGAACGCGCGCAGCAATCCTGGCCAGCGTTTTCAAACACTGAACTTGGCGCTGTCGCAGCGGCCTTGGCGACATCTGAATCCGCGAAGACTATGTTTGCGCTTTTTCCGCCGAGCTCAAGGGTTACTCGTTTCACCTGATCGGCTGCCCCGCGCATAACCTGCTTACCCACTTCGGTTGAGCCTGTGAAAACAACCTTTCCAACCTCGGGGTGGGTGACAAACCTAGATCCGACTACAGATCCGCTGCCAGGTAGTACCTGGAAGAGACCCTCGGGTAGACCAGCCTCTTGCGCTAGTTCGCCAAGTCGGATGCTGGTCATTGGAGTCCACTCCGCTGGCTTGAGCAATACAGCATTACCCGCTGCCAGAGCCGGGGCAAAGCCCCAGCTACCGATGGTCATTGGAAAGTTCCAAGGGGTAATGATTCCAATGACACCAATTGGGTCGTGGAATGTGATGCTCATTCCATTAGCAACTGGAATTTGCTTGCCTGCCATGCGCTCTGGAGCTGCAGCGTAGTAGTCAAGCACATTTCGAACGTGGTTAGCTTCCCATCTAGCCTGAGAAATGGGGTGTCCAGAGTTAGCTACCTCCAGCTGCGCAAGTTCCTCAACGTGCTTCTCAACAACCCGAGCAAAGTCATGTAGGCCGCGGGCGCGCTCGGATGGTGCAAGACCAGCCCACTTGCGTTGGGCGGTTTTAGCTCGAACGACAGCTTTGTCCACCTGCTCCTCGGTGGTGTGCTCTATCGATGCAATCTGCTCTTCGGTCGCAGGATTGATAACGTGGAAGGTCATTTTGCTCCTCTGCGCGCCTTAGCGGCGGCAACTATTGCCTTGAATAGATCTAGGTTGTCGAGCGTCTGCTCAGGGTGCCACTGCACAGCCACTCCAAATGGGTAATTCTCAAGTTCGATTCCCTCAATCACACCGTCTGGGCTCTTCGACGACACAACAAGGCCCTCGCCCAATTGGTCAATTGCCTGGTGGTGATAAAGGGCTGCCCCTGAAACTACCGGGCTTGAAACAGACTGACTCAGCTTTGTGCCGGGTAAGACATTCAGATCCATATGGGTGAATACACCACCACCGAGCTGGTATCGGTTATCGCCCAAAACATCCGGTAGGTGTTGAATCAGTGTTCCACCACGATTTACATTGAGCATCTGGGCACCTCGACAGATTCCAAGAAGCGGCAGCTCCGCCTTTATGGCGGCGGTCAGGAGTTCGTCCTCCATCTCATCGCGCAACGAATCTGCAACCTCAGCATTTTGGTGGGGAGTCTGGCCATACCTAGTTGAATCAACGTCGCGACCGCCGCAAATAATCAGACCGTCGAGTCTTGAAACAATTTCTGCGGCATCAGCTTCACTAAGTGCCTGCGGCGGGACTATTACAGGGACGCCACCGGATCTGGATACACCTTCGAGGTAGAAAGCGGGCAACATTGCCATTTCAGTGTCCCACACCCCCGTTTGTCCACGCTGTCGGTAGCTAGTTAGACCAATTAGGGGATTAGACACGTTCAAATCCTCTTACTCGCTCCCATTCGGTCACGGCGGAGTTGTAGTCCTTGATCTCGGTTTTCGCGTAGTGCACATAGTGGTCCACTACCTCATCACCAAAAACATCCCGGGCAATCTTCGAATTTGCGAACAGCTCCATCGCCTCGGGCATGCTGGAGGGGATGCGCGG
>CANESN010000098.1 GCA_947441105.1 Micrococcales bacterium | reverse complement strand
CAACGGGCCGACTTCTAGACCGACCGCGTAGTCAATTTCGACCATGGATTTGCCCTCAGGCCAACCAATGCAACCTAGTTCTGGGAAGGCGAAGTACTTGCCAAAGACTTGGCTGGCATCAAGCGCGGACTGCTTCACAATCGCAAAATCCTCTAGGGCAACTCGCTCATCGGCGCAATTGATGGCGGTGTTTGCCTCATTGATATTTGAGAGGTAACCACCCTCCGGATCTTTGTCGTTGTAGAAGTCGGCAAGGAGCATTAGCGTCGAACCATCACCCTGAAACGCCTCTTCAAACCCTTGGGTTAGATAAGGCCACGAAGCTTGCGAATAAAGCGCCGCAAAGATTCCATAGAGCGCAGCCGTCAGTCCAACCTCACGCTCATACTGACTGGACAGCTTGGTTGTTTGAAGATCTACTAAAAGCTCATCTACCCGCTTCAAAGCGTCGTCCACGGTCCCTGTGAATGGACAACCGGCTTGCGCGAGACAGTCCGCCAGGTAAGTCCTGAAGGCTTTGTCGAATCCCTCCACTTGCTTCACCGTTGACTCACCAGAACTCAGGGTTGGATCAACTGCTCCATCGAAAACGAATCGGCCAACTTGATTAGGGAAAAGTGCGATGTAGGTAGCACCAAGTTCTGTGCCGTAGCTGAAACCTAGGTAATCCAATTTCTCAACTCCAAGGGCAGAGCGAATCACATCCAAATCTCGCGCAGCCTGCTGGGTGTTGAAGTAAGCAACATCAAAACCGGACTCTTGGCAGGAGGCGGCAAACCTCGTCAACAGATCTTTGGAGATTTCAATGTCTTGGTCAGATCCCAGTGGGAAACCAGATTCTTCGTAATAAATCTGATCCTTCAGACTCAGATCGCTACAGGTCACTGGAGCTGACTCCCCCACTCCACGGGGATCAAAGCCAATCAGCTGAAAATTACTACGAAGCTTTTCGGTGCCGAGGCTGTCATAGCTATCGCGAAGGTAAGCCACGCCACTCGCTCCCGGCCCACCCGGGTTGATCAAAAGCGGAGATAGGTCTTCTGTGCCGGTTTTCCTGATCAGCGCGAGTTCAAAAACCTGTCCATCCGGGTTTAGGTGATCGAGCGGAACAGCGACGGAGGAGCACTCAAACCCAGCATCGCACGCCTCCCAGCTGATCTGCTGCTTCGAGAAATCAACGCCGGACTCAATCTGCTCGATTGGACTTGGGACTTGCGCTACACAGCCGGTAAGTACCAACAGCACCGAAAGTGCCAGTCCACTAAGCCGCAAGGTGACCCCGGAAGATGAAGTTGGTGCAAAGAGCCTCTAGAACCAGCAGGTCTCTAACGTTGGAAGCTAGCCGTTGCCTGGATTGGGTAATGGCATCCAAGATAGCGATGGTTTGCTCAATCGAGGTGCCCTGTGATCGTTGAAGCAGATCCGCCTCAATCTCGGTGTTCACAAGCTCTACTTCAGCGCCTAATTGCAGCGCCATCAAATCTCGATAGATCGACTCGGCATCTGTGAAAATGCGATCGATCCCGTCGCGAAGCGCTCTGGTTGCACGGCGCTTTTGGTTTTCCTCTAGCTCTTTGAATTGCGAGCGAAGGTTAGGTGGAAGCTTTTCGTCGACCGCCAAGCCGTATGCCTTCATAAGCGCGTCTTTTTCGACAGCATCTTTTTCCGCGCTGGATGCTTCGGCATCGCGCTTAGCAACACCCAAAAGCTTCTCGGCCGCAACCATGGCAGAACTGAGATTTGAGATCGACATCAGAACCCTGAGGGTTTCTGACCTTCTAGACCTCGCATCCGAAGAGAGTGCGAGTCTTCTTGCCATGCCAACGTGGTTCTGTGCCAACAGTGCAGACTTTCTAGCTAAATCCAATGCCACGCCATCACGCTGCACCAACAGGGTCGCAACCTCATCAACAGAAGGCAGTCTTAGGTTCACGTTGCGAGTTCTTGAACGAATGGTTGGTAGTAGATCCGAGACGCTTGGAGCACAGAGGATCCAAACAACTTTCTCGGCAGGTTCCTCTAACGCCTTGAGCAAAACATTTGAGGTGCGCTCCGTCATGCGATCGGCATCCTCGATGATTACCACTCGGTAATCACCAATGGTGGTTGACATCGAGGAGCGAGAAACCAAGTCCCTAACCTCTTCGATGCTGATAACCACTCGATCAGTAACCAGCATTGCAACATCCGGGTGAGCATCTGCCTGCACCAATCGACACTGCTGGCACTGACCACAGCCATCCTCGGCGCATTCCAGGGCAGCAGCAAAGCTCCTAGCTAGATTAGATCGACCTGATCCTGCGGGGCCGGTAAACAGCCAGGCGTGATGCACCGAATCCGGCTTACCTGCCACCGCTTTCTGAAGTTGCTCAATTGCCTCTGGCTGACCAAGCAGTTCATCCCAAACCGGGTGGCTCAACTCTTCTCCATGGTCAAAACCCGAGCTCTAATTTGGTCTTGAATCTCATCGATAGACAAGGTTGCATCGACCACTAAAAAGCGAGGCTCTTTGGCAAGTTCCAGATACTGCGAACGTGCTCTCTCAAAAAAGTCAACCTTCTCGCGCTCGAGACGATCGGGCTCAGTTCCAGTTTTGTTTCGGCGCGAAATAGCAGCGTGGGCATCAAGATCTAAGAGAACAGTGAGATCTGGAATCAGGTTGTCCACCGCCCAAAGCGAAATGTTTCTAACCTCGGTGACATCTAGCTCCCGAGCTGCGCCTTGATAGGCAACCGAGGAATCGAAGTATCTATCGCTCAGAACCACTTTGCCGTCGGCTAGAGCTGGGCGAATTTTGGTGGCAACGTGATGGGCGCGGTCAGCTGCATAGAGCAGTGCTTCTGCCCTAGCGGCAACATCGCCTTTGCGGTGAAGCAATAGGTGCCTGATTTCCTGGCCGAGTTCGGTGCCACCGGGTTCCAGGGTTCTGAGTACCTCGCGGCCACGGCCCTCAAGCCAGCTTTGCAATAGGTCTAACTGAGTTGACTTTCCAACTCCGTCGATACCCTCGAAAGTAATAAACACGTCAGCGCTTTTTCCTAGAACTCTTAGCCTTTGAAGTTTTTGGCACCTCTCCCGGTCCCACCCCAAGCTTCTCACGTCTAATCGCAAGCAGCTCGAAGGCACGGTCGTTGGAGATTTCATCCAATGGCTCGTCCTTTGGCACGGTGGCGTTGATCACGCCGTCGGTAACGTAGTTTCCGAATTGACCGGTCTTTGCAAAAACCGGCTGACCAGATGCTGGATCCTCACCAAACTCGCGAAGTGGAGTCGACGCGGTTCTGCGAGCGCCGTATTTTGGCTGCTTGTAGATCTCGACTGCCTCATCGAGGGTGAGTTCGAAAATTTGCTCTTCTGCGGTTAGTGATCGAGAGTCATTTCCGCGCTTGAGGTATGGACCGAACTTACCATTTTGAGCGGTGATTTCAACTCCGGACTCTGGATCTGGCCCCAGGACCCTAGGTTGTGAGAGCAGCTTGATGGCCTCTTCGAGAGTGACGGTTGAAACGGTCATGGTCTTGAATAGCGAAGCGGTCTTTGGCTTTGGGTTGCCTTCATCGACCAGGGTCACATATGCGCCGT
>CANESN010000097.1 GCA_947441105.1 Micrococcales bacterium | reverse complement strand
GTGCATCTTGGTGGTTGGACCCCAACCACGCTCTCTGCCAATTCGACCAAATGCAGTTTCGTAGTGTGGCCACTGTGCCTCAACCGCATCACTATCGGTATCTGCAATAAAGCCAGGCGAGTGGATTGAAACCGGGAGGGAAGGGCTCCCAAATTTGGCAAGCTGCTCTTGATAGAGGTTCGAGTAGGGAGCGAATCTCGCTGGATCGCCACCGATGATGGCAAGCGCCATCGGGATTCCTAGGCGGGCTGCACGCACCACCGAATCAGGTGAGCCGCCAACACCGACGCGAAGTGGAATCCCACCGCGCTCGGTCTTTGGGTATACCTCTTGGTTTTCAAGCGCTGCGCGCATTGTTCCCGACCAGGTGACCGGCTTCTCCTTTAGAAGTTCAACCAGTAGCTCTAGCTTCTCTTCGAATAGATCGCCGTAGTTTGCAAGCTCATAACCAAATAGCGGAAAAGACTCAATAAACGAACCACGTCCCGCGGTGATCTCGGCACGGCCATTTGATAAAGCGTCGATGGTGGCAAAGCGCTGGTAAACCCGAACCGGGTCATCGGAGGACAAAACAGTAACTCCGGTGCCGAGCTTGATTTTGCTGGTCACGGTTGCGATACCGGCCAAGATGGTGTCGGGAGCGGAAACCGCATAGTCATCGCGGTGGTGTTCGCCGATGTTGAAACTATTGAGTCCAACTTCTTCGGCAAGCTTGGCCTGCTCGACCACATCGCGAATTACCTGACCGGCGGAGACTGGATGACCTTGGTCATCTAGTGACATATCTCCAAAGGTGTCTAATCCAAATTGCAATTCCGAGACGTTCATGGGTTCAGTCTAGGGGGTCTAGACAAAAAGCGCTAGTTGGCTGCAGCCAGCTGGCCGCAAGCCCCATCGATTTCCTTGCCGCGGGTATCGCGCAAGGTGGTGGGGATGCCGTTTCTATCCAAGATGTCGATAAACGAGTTGATCTGCTCCTTGGTGGAGGAGGTCCAGACTGAGCCCGGGGTCGGGTTTAGTGGAATCGGGTTTACGTGAACCCAGCCCTTGCCGCGATCGTTTAGTTTGTCGGCCAAAAGTTGTGCTCGCCAGTCGTGGTCATTCATGTTGTGGATTAGCGCATACTCAATCGAAACTCGACGACCGGTCTTGTCGTAGTAGGCCTTTGCGGCATCAAGTGCCTCATCGACCTTCCACTTTGAGTTCACCGGAATCAGCTCATCGCGCAGCTGATCATCTGGAGCGTGCAGCGAAAGTGCGAAGGTCAGCGGCAGATCCTCCTCGGCCAACTTCACAATTCCCGGCACCAAACCAACGGTTGAAACAGTGATTTGTCTTGCGCTCATACCAAGACCATTTGGCTGAGGCTCAACCATGGTGCGGATTGAGTCCATAAGTTTTGAGTAGTTGGCAAGTGGTTCACCCATACCCATAAACACGATGTTGTTTACGCGCTCATCCTCGTGACGATTAGGTCCGAGTTCGCCTGCGCGAATCGCGCGGTTTGCCTGCACGATCTGATCGACAATCTCGGCAGCCGACATGTTGCGGGTCAGTCCTGCCTGACCGGTTGCGCAAAACGGACAGTTCATGCCGCAACCGGCTTGGGATGAAATACAAAGCGTGATGCGGTTTGGATAGCGCATCAAAACCGATTCCACTAAAGCTCCATCGAAGAGCTTCCAGAGGAATTTGACGGTGTCACCCTTATCGGTCTGCAGTCTTTTTACCTGGGTTAGTAGCGGCGGCAATACCTTCTGAACCAGCTCAGCGCGACCTTCTTTTGGAAGATCCGTCATGGTCTCGGGATCGGATGAGTAGTGGGTGAAGTAGTGGGTGGAGATCTGCTTGGCTCTGAAGCCTGGAATGCCTAGTTCTTTGATCCGCTCGGTGCGATCAGCAATTGAAAGATCAGCTAGGTGAACCGGTGGCTTGCCGCGCTTTACCTCGGCAAATTGCAGAAGCGGCTTGCCCTCAGCGTCTTTACGCTGAGTCCAGCCTTCAGTCCTTGGCTTTACCTGTTTGTTCTCCACTTGCTAAGTCTAGGTTGTTGGACCAAGTACCCAATAGCTAGCAGGGTAAACTCGCGCATGTGAAGATCCTCGTGATTGGTTCTGGTGCCAGAGAGCACGCCATAGTAAAGGCCCTGCTGCGCACCGGCACCGAGCGCGAACAAATTGTTTGTGCCCCTGGAAACGAAGGCATCGCCAAAGAGGTTGAGGTCAAGCCCGAGATTGTGGCAACCGACCGACTACAGGTTGTAAAGCTCGCCTTGGAAGAAGCAGTTGATTTAGTAGTTATTGGTCCGGAAGCACCTTTGGTTGCCGGAGTTGCCGATGCACTTCGCGAGCAGGGCATCGCGGTATTTGGCCCCTCCCAAGAGGCGGCAGCGCTGGAGGGAAGCAAGCAGTTTGCCAAGGAGATCATGGCCGCAGCCGATATCCCAACCGGTATGGCCTATGAGTGCTCAACCATGTCTCAGGTCGAAAGCGCGATGGCACAACTTGGTGCTCCATATGTAGTGAAGGCCGATGGCCTTGCCGCGGGCAAGGGTGTAATCGTCACGTCAAATCGCGAAGAGGCTTTGGAGCACGCCAAGAAGTTCATCGACGGTGGCGTTCTGGTTGAAGAGTTTCTAGATGGCCAAGAGGTTTCGCTTTTCTTCTTCTCAGACGGCAAGCACGTCATGCCGCTTAGCCCAGCACAGGATTACAAGCGAGCATTCGATAATGACGAAGGTCCAAACACCGGCGGCATGGGTGCCTACTCACCACTTCCTTGGCTACCCGAAGGATTTGTCGAAGAGATCACCTACCGCGTCGCTCAGCCAACGATTGATGAGCTTTATCGACGCGGAACCGAGTTTGTGGGGCTTCTTTACTGCGGACTAATCATCACCTCGCGCGGGGTAAAGGTAATCGAGTTCAATGCTCGCTTTGGAGACCCAGAAACCCAGGTCGTGCTCAAGCGATTGAACAACAACTTGGCTGACCTACTGATGCGAAGCGCCACCGGCAAGCTGGATGTTGGACAAGAGGCCACCTTCTCGAGCGACTGCGCTGTAACCGTGGTGTTGGCATCGGAGGGATATCCGGTCAGCAATGCACCGGTTCGCGAGGTAACGGGGATTGCCAGTGCCGAGGAGATTGACGGCGTAGAGGTCTGCAGGGCTAGTGCCACCGGACGCGTGCTGTCGGTGGTTGCCTCGGGTGCAACTTTCCAGGAGGCAAGATCTTTGGCCTATGAGGGAATGTCTCGAATTCAATTGCAGGGCGGACACTTTAGGCATGACATCGCGCTAAAGGTTGTGAACTAGTGCAGGGGTTTCAGCACGTTTACACCGGCAAGGTTCGTGATCTCTACGTCCCTACAGATTCAGACTTTTCTCACCTGGTTTTGATTGTCGCCTCCGACCGAGTAAGTGCCTTCGACCACGTGCTCTCCCCTGAGATCCCGGGCAAGGGTGAAAACCTGACTGCGATGACCAACTGGTGGTTTGACCGGCTAGAGATAAACAATCACCGTTCCAGCGACCTTGCTGTTCCGGACGAAGTCACCGGTCGAGCCATGATCGCCAAGAAGTTGGATATGTATCCAATCGAG
>CANESN010000096.1 GCA_947441105.1 Micrococcales bacterium | reverse complement strand
TGATCGCAAATTCGCCGCTTCCGCTTCCTCCAAGAACCATGGAGGGCTAATGAAAAAGCTAATCGCACTTACTTTCCTCGCCGCACTTTTGACCGGTTGTGCTCAACTCCCAACCGCAGTTGAGATCAAGTCCGGCCCCGAACTTATTGCGCCTGAGGCCGCAGATTTCAGCTACTACATTCCAAACGGCCCCGCTGCTGGTGCGAGCTCGCAGGAAATTGTTTCTGGATTCTTGGCAGCTGGTACAGGACCGCAAAACGACTACTCGGTGGCACGTGAATTTCTCACCGACGAATTCGCCCAGCGCTGGAACCCGGCTGGTGAGGTGCTGATTCGCGATGGAGCACCTGGCTACACGGCAAGTGGCGAGAATGCGCTTTTGGTCGATGTTCGGGTCAGCGCGTCAGTTGATGAGCACGGTCGATACTCAGAGAACCAAGAACCCGAGCAGATTTCTCTGCGGTTCACGCTCGAGAGACAGGCCGGCGAGTGGCGCATTTCTGGTGCCCCAAATCTAACCGTTGTGACCTCACCGGTTTTCTCGGTGGTTTTCAAAGCTTTCCCAGTCTATTTTTACAACAACACAGAAAACGCTTTGGTTTCTGATCTGCGCTGGTTCCCCTCGCGCGCATCCACCGGCACAAAGCTGGTAAATGCGCTCCTGGCTGGCCCATCGGCCCACTTGGCGCAGGGCGTGACTTCCGCCGTTCCACTGGGAACCAAGTTGACCATCGACGCGGTAAATGTCGAAGATGGGGTTGCTCAGGTCGATTTTGATTCCACCGCACTCGAAGCCGATGCTCTTGATCGAAGACTCATGCTTACCCAGCTTCGCGCCACTTTGATGCAGCTGTCAGGTGTGAACGATGTCCAGGTTTCCATCAACAGCTCCCCGCAAGAAATCGTCCCGGCGAATTTGCAAACGGCAGGTGTCGGCGGCGCAGCGTTTTACATTAGAAACACTGGAATCTACCGAGTGACTGGCGCCAGTGAGAATGTGATTCGTGGAACCACAGGCTTTTTCAGTGCGGATTCTGTAACGGATTTCGACATTAAAGACGACGGCGATTGGCTAGCCTATGCCACCGCTGCGGGCGTGACGCTGGTCGATAACATTGGACTTTCTGGAAAGTCGCAGCTGGTTTCGCAGCAAAGCGACGTCGCGAATCTTTTCTTTGATGCAAAGGGCTATCTCTGGGTTGTCCCTTCCGCAGGGTCAGAGCCGATCGAGATAATTGCCACAAACGGCGAGCGCAAGTACCTATTCGATAATTCACAAGTAACTCGCAGAGACTTCAGACCTAGCCCGGCTGGCGCAAGAATCGCGACTTTGGACAGCACCTCCGAGTTCAACCAAGTTCGGACCTATTCGGTGCTGCGAGACCTAGCGGGTTGGCCTATTCGGCTAGAGCCGGGCGGTGTTGTGAATCCTTCTATCGGCATAGTGCTGTCCTTCACCTGGCAAAGCGCAGATACGCTCCGGGTTTTGGAGGAGACAAGCTCCGGACTCACCTCGATAAGCGACTATCCAATCACCGGACCTCGCTCTCAGTTGAGCATTCCTCCGGTGACCGGTGCAGAGATCTTCACGGGCGCATCCGGTTTGTCTACCTACTTGGTTGCTGAGAACGGCGAGATTTGGGTGCTCACCGGAAGTGCTTGGCGCCGTGTGGCGAATAACGCACTTTTGGTTGCCACCAACGACTAACAACCCATCCGATTGCCCAGTTATCCACTGAATTGAATTGCACGGGCCAACGCTGGCCCGCTATCGAGACGCTAGAGCGTGCACATCTCGCTATTGGATATCGTCTTTCCCGCTGCCTGCATTGTCTGCGACATCAAACCAAAGCCGCTTTGCCGAACCTGTGTGCCGATTGCTTCCGTTTCGGAGCTTCAGGGCTTTGATTTTCCGGTTCTAGCCGGATTCAGGCACGAGGGTGCGATTGAGAAAATCATCGCCGGTTATAAAGACCAGCAGCTGGTTTCTTTGGAAAAGCCACTGGGCGAGTTGGTGGCCGAAGTCTTGAAGGAAGTCGGGCCTTCGCAATTCTCAGCAATCATCACCCCTGCGCGAAACCAAAAGAATCATCGAAAACGCGGTTTTGATCCTGCCAACCGACTGGTTAGGCGTGCGATAAGGGGATTGGCTAAACCCCCAAAAGTCATCTCGCTCAGCTCTACCCGAAAGCTGGAGGATCAGCGCCGATTGGGAAGGTTGGAGCGAGCAAGAAACGTTGCAGCGAGCATGAGATTGGACTCAAAGCTTTCAGGCCCAGTCCTGCTCTTTGATGATGTCCTCACCACCGGTTCAACACTTAGGGAGATGGCGAGGGCCTGTCGCGCAGCCGGTGTGGAGGTTGGTGCTAGCTGTGTATTGGCCGAGAGAATTTCCATTTTTTGATGCTTGGGCAAAAATTTAGGCGTATGTTGTTTTTAGGGCAAGGATGCTCTACGACGGAGGTAAAAATGGAACTAAAAATATCTGCCAAGAACCTCACCATCTCGGATCGATTCCGAGATTATGTCGAAGATAAAGCGGGAAAAATTGACCGCTATGCGCACAAGCCCGAAGAGCTAAACATCAAAGTCACTCGTCACGAGCACAGCAAAACTGCCGGCGCTGAAGACCAGGTCGAACTCACGGTTTACGAGCCGGGTCACATTGTTCGAGCCGAGGCTCGGGCAAGTGACAAGTTTGCCGCTTTCGATATTGCCTTCGGCAAGCTGAATGAGCGTCTCAGAAGGTACTCGGATAAGCACAAGGTTCACCGCGGTGGTGGTCACAAAAACCCATCGGCAAGCGAGCTAGCGGCCTCTGATTTTGCCAGCTTGGACATAACTCCCGCAGATCACGATGTTTTGCTTGGCAAAGTGAAGGCTGTGGCCGAGATTGATGAGGCTCCGTATAGTCCGGTTGTCATCAAGTCCAAGGAGTTTCAGAGCCAACCAATGACCAAAGAGGAAGCCGTTAGCCACATGGAATTGGTTGGGCATGACTTTTACCTTTTCTTCGATTCCGAAACCTCGCGTCCAGCGGTGGTTTATCGTCGCAAGGGCTGGAACTACGGAGTTATTTCGCTTATCTAGTGACCCGAGCTACAAGGTAGAATTACAGCCGAAAACCAAGGAGTATCTATTGGCGTCCTTTATTGACAAATTGCTTCGCGCTGGCGAGGGCAGACTGCTTAGAAAGCTGCAGTCAACTGCCGCTGAAGTGAATGCATTGGAAGCAAACTTCCAGGCGCTAACCGACGAAGAATTGCACAATGAGACCGCTGCCCTAAGGCAGCGCTTTGCCGAGGGCGAGACTCTTGACGACCTGCTACCGGAAGCTTTTGCTGCGGTTCGCGAAGCATCGGTTCGAACCCTTGGAATGCGTCACTTTGATGTTCAGCTAATGGGTGGTGCCGCATTGCACCTTGGAAACATCTCCGAGATGAAGACCGGTGAAGGTAAGACCCTGGTTGCGACCTTGGCTGCATATCTAAATGCCATCCCTGGTCGCGGTGTCCATGTTGTTACCGTGAACGACTTCTTGGCTGGTTATCAGTCTGAACTTATGGGCCGTATCTTCCGAGCCTTGGGCATGACCACCGGCTGCATTCTTGGTGGCCAGGACCCAGCTCAGCGTCGCGAGATGTATGCCTGCGATATCACCTAC
>CANESN010000095.1 GCA_947441105.1 Micrococcales bacterium | reverse complement strand
TCTTGGAAGAGGGCGCACCACTAAAGATCATTGGTGCCACCTATCAGAAGAACCCTTTCACCATCCTGTCCCTGAAGGATGGCGCTAACATCAAGACCGCCCAGGACCTTATTGGTAAGCGAATTGGTGTTCAGGCCGGTGGAAACGAGACTTTGTTTGACGCACTTCTAGCCGCAAACGGTATCGACGCCTCTCAGGTAACCAAAGTTCCAGTTGAGTACGATCCATCACCACTGGTAAACGGCGAGGTTGACGGCTTCTTGGCATACGTGACCAACGAGTCAATCACCGTTGCGAACCAGGGCTTTGAGGTAACCAACTTGCTATTCGCTGACAACGGTCTTCCGTTTGTTGCCGAGGCATTTGTTGTTACTCAGGACTCAATCGACAACAACCGTGAAGCGCTAAAGGCTTTCCTATACGCAACCATCAAGGGTTGGAAGGACGCCATCGCTGACCCTAACGAGGGTGCGCGACTCGCAGTTGATATTTACGGCAAGGACCTAGGTCTAGACATCGGTAAAGAGCAGCAGCAGTCTTCTGCTCAGAACGATCTATTGGTTGTGACTGATGAGACTCGTGCAAACGGTCTATTCACCATCTCCGAGGCACTTCAGCAGCAGAACATCGACACCTTGAAAGCAGCTGGCTACAACATCACTGCAGCTCAGTTGTTCGACATGTCACTTCTTGCTGAGGTTTACGCAGAGCACCCAGAACTTCTGGACTAATCTCGTACCTTATGAGTTCAACTAATGCCACTGCCCAGGACGATTCCGTTCTGGGCAGTGGCATTACCATTTCCGGGCTATCCAAGACCTTCCAGCTTGGAAACCAATCCATCACCGCACTGCAGGACACCACCTTGCATTCCGATAAGGGAAGCTTTTTGTCACTGCTTGGCCCGTCCGGCTGCGGTAAGTCAACAATTTTGCGAATCCTCGCTGGGCTAGAAACCCCAAGCGCTGGAACCGTGACGGTTGACGGCATGGAACCTCAAGAACTTCGTCGCGATCACCGCCTCGGTATCGCATTCCAGGATTCGGCCCTGATGCCTTGGCGTTCGGTTTCGCAAAACATCCGGTTGCCTTTTGAGCTAGCCAGAGTCGCCCCAGACGAAGAGTTGATCAAAGACCTAATCAAACTCGTTGGCCTTCAGGGCTTTGAGGATGCAAAGCCCGCTCAGCTATCAGGCGGCATGAGACAGCGCGTCTCAATCGCCCGCGCATTGGTGGTTCAGCCATCTGTGCTGCTGCTCGATGAGCCATTTGGCGCACTGGACGATATGACCAGGCAGCGCCTAAACCTAGAGCTTTTGAGAATCTGGACCGAGAAGCCCGCAACCACATTGATGGTTACCCACGGTATTTCCGAGGCAATCTTCCTAAGTGACCAGGTTGCTGTTATGAGCCCGAGGCCCGGACGCATCAAGGAAATCATTGATGTCAACCTCCCAAGGCCTCGCACCCCTGAGATGATGCGCACACCGGAATTCCACGCATTGCACGACCGCGCCTCTGACCTACTGTTCGGTGCCGGTGGAGTCGTTCCACACGATGACTGAGCTTTTAGTAACCAACGGCAATAAGCGACTCCCCTCCTGGGCAACCGCAACAATCGGTGTTAGCGCAACCGTTGGTCTTTGGTGGCTGAGCGCAATCACAGTTTTCGCATCGGTTGGTCGCCGCCCGGATGGATCCGGTGGCGCGATTCCCACGCCGCCCGCGGTGATCCAACAGCTATTTGAAGATGGTTTTGAGTTCTACTGGCGCAATGCTTCGGTGACCCTTACCGAAGCAGCTATTGGATTTCTATGGGGCAACTTACTAGCGCTGGCATTTGCAGCGATTGCTCTAATCGTCCCGAAGCTCGAAAACCTAACCACCCAGATTGCGGTAATTACCTACTGCATCCCAATTGTCGCTATCGGACCGATTGTCCGCCTGGTGGTTGGAGCACCTGATTCTGGTGAGCCTGCCGGTGCAGCAATTGTTTTGGCCGCGCTTTCAGTTTTCTTTACGACCATGGTTGGCGCTCTAACAGGAGTTAAGCAAACCGATAGGCGCATGCTCGATGTTGTCACCGCATACGGCGGAGGAGCTTGGCAGCGCCTTGCGAAGGTGCAGTTGCTTTCCGCGCTGCCATCGATATTCGCAGCCTTCAAGATCGCCGCCCCTGCAGCCTTTTTGGGGGCAATCCTCGGCGAGTACGTTGGTGGCCCGGACCTTGGATTTGGTCCTGCGATGGTCAATGCTCAGCAGAGCTTGGAGATTGCCAGGGTTTGGGGTGTGGCACTGGTCTCTGGCTTGATTGCCGGAGCTGGCTACGCGCTTTTTGGTCAGATCGGCAAATGGTTAACGCCTTGGGCTAAGGCGGGTGTGCGATGAACTTCAAGTTGGAAGATGCATCTGACAAATCCCTGATTGCGCTTCGCTCAAAGGTCAGGCGCCAAGCCAATCGGGAAACTCTCAAGGTTGTTTACTCATCAGCCATCAACACCAGCATCTCGCTGGGCGTTGTGGTCTTGCTCTGGGTCTTTGCACTTTGGGCTTTGGATGTCACGCCATACATCGGCAAGGGGCCCCTTGAGGTTTTGAACTGGATGTTTATCGAAGAGGATGCCGCAGAAAACCAAACCCTGGTCTGGATTGCACTGGGGCAAACCCTCTACGACGCAACTATTGGGTTCGCATTTGGCTTGTTTTTTGCAACTCTGGTGTCAGCGATATTCACCATGTCTAAGTCGCTAGAGCAGGCATTAATGCCCATTGCGATGCTGCTTAGAAGCGTTCCGCTGATTGCCATGGCACCGATCTTGATTCTTATCTTCGGCCGCGAGCAGGCCACCGTCGCTGTTATGGGTGCAATTGTGGTGCTGTTTCCGGCACTTGTGAACATTGTTTTTGGACTTCGAAGCGCATCGAGCGCGATGGTCGATGTGGCTACGGTCTATGGAGCAAACAAGCTGGCAGCGCTTCGCTACGTGGCTTTCCCGTCATCGCTGCCATCGTTCTTTGCAGCGGTGAAAATTTCGGTTCCAGGAGCGATTACCGGAGCACTACTTGTGGAATGGTTAGCCACCGGCACAGGTATCGGCTACGGAATCATTTCTGCGGTTGGAAGGGCCAAGACCAACGAGGTTTGGGCTTACGTGGTGGTTATTACCGTGGTCTCGATTTTGCTTTATAACCTTGTGGAACTGCTTGAGGGCTATGTTCTCAAGCGCTTTGCCCCTCAGCTTTGGAAAGCCCGCTAGAAGAATTCACCGGAACTTTGTGTCCCGCAAAACATAATTGCCGTAATCTTTTGGCTTTGATTGATTTTGAAAGTGAGAGTGATTGTCCGAGCACGCTTTTGGCGCAGCCACACTGCTAGATCCAAATGACCCGATGGGGCTTAGAAGCTCCGCACCATTGCTAGACGCGTGGATTAGAGACATCACATCCGAGAGATATCCTTTCCAAATCCCAGGCCACAAAGGCCGAACAGATCTAACCGGACCCGTTGTAGACGGGGACATCCCGGTGCTCCCGGGCAATCACCCAAATCGCATTAGCCCCTCCCTGATTCTGGAGGCAGAGGCGCTAGCGGCGAAACTTTGGGGGGCAGATCTTTGCCGATTCGGCGTGAACGGATCTACCGGTACCAATCACGCAGCCGTGATG
>CANESN010000094.1 GCA_947441105.1 Micrococcales bacterium | reverse complement strand
TTCCAACCAACATCAAGGCAGAGGTTCTGAGCGACAACGACACCGTGGTGCCAGGTCTCTACGCAGCTGGTGAATGTGCCTGTGTCTCGGTTCACGGTGCAAACCGCCTGGGTACCAACTCGCTACTAGACATCAACGTCTTTGGTAAGCGGGCCGGAAAGTACGCGGTTGAGTATGCCAGGACCGCCAAGCAGGTCCCGCTTCCAGAGAATGCTGCCGATGAGGTAGTCGCAATGCTGGAGAAGGTCCGCAAGGCAAAGGGCAAGGAAAAGGTTGCGCAGCTTCGCAAAGAACTTCAGGAAACCATGGACAAAAATGCCCAGGTTTTCCGCACCGAGGAGACTCTGCAGGAAGCTTGGGACAAGATCATGGAGCTTCGAGGGCGCTACGAGAACATTTCGATTCAGGACCAGGGTCGTCGTTTCAACACCGACCTACTTGAGGCAATTGAGCTTGGCTTCTTGCTAGACCTTGCCGAGGTAACCGTAATCACTTGCCGCGAGCGCCGCGAGTCCCGTGGAGCGCACCTTCGCGAGGACTTCCCAGATCGCGATGACAAGAAGTTCATGGTTCACTCGATGGCCTACAAGATTGACAAGATCGACAAGGCGACCGGAACCAACATGAAGCTCGGCTGGAAGCCAGTCGTCATTACCAACTACCAGCCGATGGAGCGCAAGTACTAATGACTCAGCCGAAGATCGCAGAAGTTGCCTCATTCCAGGTAACCCTCATCGTTCGTCGCTTCGATCCGGAGAACGACACCGAACCAAAGTGGGTTGACTACGACGTTGAGATGTTTGGCACCGACCGCGTGCTAGACGCCCTGCACAAGATCAAGTGGGAGCAGGATGGTTCGCTAACCTTCCGTCGCTCCTGTGCTCACGGTGTTTGTGGTTCGGACGCGATGCGTATCAATGGTCGCAACCGCCTAGCCTGCAAGACCCTGATCAAGGATCTAGACATCTCACAGCCGATCTACATCGAGCCAATCAAGGGCCTTCCGGTTGAGAAGGACCTCATTGTCGACATGAACCCGTTCTACCAGGCATACAAGGATGTAAACCCATTCTTGATCGCAGCTGACAAGCCTGAGAAGGAGCGCCTGCAGTCCCCCGAGGACCGTGCTCGCTACGAGGACACCACCAAGTGCATTTTGTGTGCTGCCTGCACCACCAGCTGCCCAGTGTTCTGGACCGATGGTCAGTACTTTGGACCGGCTGCGATCGTGAATGCCCACCGCTTTATCTTTGACTCCAGAGACGAAGGTGCGCAGGTGCGCATCGACATCCTGAACGACAAAGAGGGTGTCTGGCGCTGCCGCACCACCTTCAACTGCACCGAGGCTTGCCCTCGTGGAATTGAAATCACCAAGGCCATCGCAGAGGTCAAGCAGGCAATCCTGCGCGGTAAGCCGTAACCAATTTTGCCTAGCCGCACTTGGCTGCATGGCAAAGAGATATGGATAACCAACCAATGCTCAAGGTCACAACTGTCAATGTAAATGGCATCAGGGCTGCCGCCAAGAAGTCGATGGCGCAGTGGCTCAAAGAAGCAGACCCAGACATCCTTTGCCTTCAGGAAGTTCGTGCGCCGCAGGGTGAGCTATTAGCCCTTGCGGTTGACGGTCCGATTGCGATCCCGGGTGGCTGGAACATCTACGACCACGAGGCCACCGCCAAGGGTCGCGCAGGTGTCGCAATTCTCTCCAAGCAGCCAGCACTTGAGATCAGGGTGAATCTAGGTCCCGATGAGTTTGACTCAGCTGGTCGCTGGATCGAAGCGGACTTTGAAACACCGAGTGGGATCTTCACCGTGGTGAGCGTCTATGTCCACTCCGGCGAGGTGGACACCCCAAAGCAGGTGGAGAAGTACAAGTTTCTAAATGCCATGTCTGAGCGCATGCAGTGGCTAATCGAAAACCGCGAATATGCGGTTGTGGTTGGTGACCTAAATGTTGGTCACACCGAGCTTGACATTAAAAACTGGAAGGGCAATCTCAAGAACGCTGGCTTCCTGCCCGAGGAGCGAGCGTTCTTCGATGGCTTTGCAAACCAGGGCTGGGTGGATATGGGAAGAGCCGCACACCCAGGCGTGCCAGGTCCATACACCTGGTGGTCATTCCGTGGCCAAGCCTTTGACACCGATGCCGGCTGGAGAATCGATTACCAACTAGCTACCCCAAAGCTTGCGGAAAAGGGGCAGAATTATCGGGTCGATAGAGCTCCAAGCTATGACACCCGTTGGACCGATCACACACCCGTGAACGTCGAATACGACCTGTAGGACAAAAATGACAAAGCCAAACCTGCTCTCGGGAATGCAGCCCAGCGCTGCAAGCCTTCACCTCGGTAACTACCTTGGTGCGCTTACCCAGTGGGTAAAGATGCAGGATGACTTCAACGCTTACTACGTGATCGTTGACCTACACGCCATTACCGTTGCGCAGGACCCGAGCGAACTTCGTGAAAACACTCGCCGCACCGCGGCGCAATATATTGCAGCCGGAATTGACCCGAGTAAGTCGGCGCTATTTGTTCAATCTCACGTTCCTGCTCACGCTCAGCTGGCATGGGTTTTGAACTGCATCACCGGCTTTGGTGAGGCAAGCCGCATGACCCAGTTCAAGGACAAGAGTCAAAAAGGTGGTGCGGACAACTCTTCTGTTGGGCTCTTCACCTACCCGATTTTGCAGGCCGCCGACATCCTGCTCTACCAGCCAAAGGCAGTGCCGGTTGGCGAAGACCAGCGTCAGCACCTAGAGCTCACCAGAGACCTAGCTACCAGATTCAACTCTCGGTTCGGTAAGACCTTTGAGATCCCTGAGGCTCACATCTTGAAGGAGACCGCAAAGATTTATGACCTTCAGGAACCAACCGCGAAGATGTCCAAGTCCGCTCAAGACCCGAAGGGGCTTGTGAACCTAATGGACGAGCCAAGCGTGATCGCCAAGAAGATCAAGAGCGCAGTCACCGACACCGATGGCGAGATTCGCTTTGACCCACAAGCAAAGCCTGGAGTTTCAAACCTGATTGGCATTTACAGCGCGGTCACCGGCGAAAGTGTTGAGTCCTTCACTTCCTCACTACAGGGTCAGGGCTATGGCGCACTCAAGACTGCGGTCGCGGATGCCGTGGTTGCCGCGCTAGATCCAATTCGCCTTCGAGCTCAAGAACTCTTGGCGGATCCTGCTGAGCTTGATCGACTTTTGGCTCAGGGAGCGGCGAAGGCAAATCAAATTGCCGAGCGCACACTTTCGGACGTTTACGACAAGCTCGGCTTTGTGCGGCCATAAAGCCAAGGAATTTTCTAGCCAAAACAAGTATTGTTCTAAGTAACACAGTTCTTCGGGGTCAGTGAAAATCTGAGCCGGCGGTTATAGTCCGCGACCCGACTGGGAGTTTGGCAGCCAGCCAAATGACCTCAGGCGGTTGAATCGGTGAAATTCCGGTACCGACGGTTAAAGTCCGGATGGGAGAAGAACATGGGTGCTGTGCACCCGTTTTTCTCGCGCGCCCGCGGTCTGTGATAACCGAGAGGGCGAAATGAACCAGCAAGATTTCGAGCCTGCGATGCGCAGGTCACTCGAACTTGCCCTAAATGGTCCCGCCTACGGCGTGAACCCTCAGGTTGGCGCTGTCATTCTCGATGAAGGCCTAAACATAATTGCCGAGGGGTGG
>CANESN010000093.1 GCA_947441105.1 Micrococcales bacterium | reverse complement strand
GCTTCCGCTCTGGCTACCTGTTGCAAAAGATGGTCAGCCCGACATGTCTGTCTATAGAGAGTGGCTAGCAAAATACGAAGATGAGATCGCACTGGTCTCGCTGATGTGGGTCAATAACGAAACCGGTGCCATCTGGGATATCCCAGCGATTTCCCAACTTGCCAATGCCCAGGGTGTGCCTGTTCACTCTGATGCGGTTGCGGCTTTTGGGCACACCGAAATTTCTTTCCGGGACTCTGGCCTAGCCGCCATGTCAATTTCTGGCCACAAACTTGGCGCACCAATCGGAGTCGGAGCCTTGTTGGTTGCAAGAGACCAGAAGCCGATCTCGATCATTCACGGCGGTGGTCAGGAGCGCGGGTTGCGTTCTGGAACTATGAATTACCCGCACGCACTGAGTCTCGCTGTTGCCGCAGGACTAGCTGTTGGAGACATGGCTGAGCGAGAAGCCAGGCTAGAAACCCTCCGAGATTCGCTCGAGGTGAGCCTGCTTGCGGCCATTCCGCAGGCACAGAAGACAATCTCCGGTCCTCGCATTGGCCACACCTCAAGCTTTGTGCTCCCCGGGGTACAGAGCGATTCGATGCTGTTTCTTTTTGATCAACACGGCATTAGCGTTTCCGCGGGCAGTGCTTGCCAGGCTGGGGTGCTAGGGGCATCTCACGTGCTGTTAGGCATGGGATATTCGGAGGCAGACTCCTCTTCGGTGATTCGAATAACTCTCGGACACAGCACAAAAGCGGAAGATATCGACCAATTCACATCCCTAGTTTCCGAGGTTTATGCCACAGCACTTAAGGCTGGACTCAACCGCTAACGGCTTTGACAATTTAGACTTGTCTAATGCGAGTTTTAGCGGCAATGAGTGGCGGGGTTGACTCCGCTGTAGCCGCTGCCCGCGCGGTCGAATTAGGGCACGAAGTTGTTGGTGTTCACCTAGCGCTCTCGCGTATGCCGGGCACACTGAGAACCGGTTCCAGAGGCTGCTGCACTATCGAAGATTCCATGGATGCACAGCGCGCAGCAAAGAAACTCGGAATTGACTTTTACGTTTGGGATTTCTCAGAGCGATTCAAGCTCGACGTGGTGGACGACTTTGTAGCTGAGTATCAGGCCGGCAGAACCCCAAATCCCTGCATGAGATGCAATGAGCGCATCAAATTTGCAGCGCTTTTGGAAAAAGGACTAGCCCTTGGCTTTGATGCCGTCTGCACCGGTCACTATGCATCGATTTTTGAAGATGATTTGGGAAACCTAGAGCTTCACCGCTCTTTGGAAATGGCCAAAGATCAGTCCTATGTTCTGGGAGTTCTGACTTCCGAGCAGCTCAAGCACTCGCTTTTCCCACTCGGTGCCACCGCCTCCAAGGATCTTGTTCGTAAAGAGGCTCAGGAGCGCGGTCTTAGTGTCGCGAATAAGCCTGACTCCTATGACATTTGCTTTATCCCAGAGGGTGACACCAGAGATTGGCTAAAGGACTTCACCTCCGCTGAGCCGGGTGTAATCATCGATGAGGATGGCAACCAGGTTGGCACTCACGATGGACACGTAGGTTTCACAATTGGTCAGCGCAAGGGCCTAAACCTCGGACGTCCTGCCAAGGACGGTAAGCCTAGGTATGTGCTCGAGATTCGGCCAAAGACCAAAGAGGTTGTGGTTGGTCCTGAGGCAGCGCTTGAGATTGCACAGCTTGCCGGATCTAGATTCTCCTGGTGTGGAAAAGCTCCTGAGCACCCAGAGATTGAATTTAACTGCCAGGTGCAGGTCCGCGCTCACGGCGATGCCATGGAAGCCTCTGCAGTTTTGGAAAATGGTGAACTGGTAATCAACCTAAAGGAAAAGCTCATCGGAGTAGCACCTGGTCAGACCGCAGTTCTATACCTTGGAACCCGAGTCCTAGGTCAAACCACGATTGATCGAACCGTTAGCGCTGCGGTGGCGAATGTCTAATATCGCTGAGCGCATCGAAGAACTCAGAACACAGATCGAGCGCTTTAGAAACGCTTACTACCTGGAAAACGAAAACCTGATTTCAGATGCCGAGTATGACGCTTTAGAAAATGAACTTCGTCAGCTAGAGGCAGAGCACCCGGAGTTTGCGCAAGAAAGCCCAACTCAAAAAGTCGGGGGTGCTGCATCCGAAGTTTTTTCACCGGTTCGTCACCGTGAGCAAATGCTTAGCCTGGATAACGCCTTCAGTGAGGAAGAGTTTCTAGCCTGGACCCAAAAAGTCGAGGGTGGACCGTTTTTATGCGAGCCAAAGATTGATGGACTTGCCGTCTCGCTTACTTACGAAAACGGAGTCCTGACCAAGGCTGCAACACGTGGCGATGGAGAAGTCGGCGAAGACGTCACAGCAAATGTGTTGACTATCAAAGCCATCCCACATCGCCTCAGTGGCACAAATCACCCCGAGGTGATTGAGATTCGCGGCGAGGTTTTTTACGGAATTGAAGATTTCGCAGATCTAAACGCTTCGATTGTTGCGGTCGGCGGAAAGCCATTTGCCAACCCAAGAAACAGTGCATCTGGGTCGCTTAGACAAAAGGACCCAAGTGTCACAGCGTCAAGGCCCTTGCGCATGCTGGTGCACGGGTTTGCGCTTTGGCAGGGCGAGATTTCATCCCAGAGCGAGGTCTACGGCCAACTCAAGGCTTGGGGTTTGCCAACCACCGAGCGCTTTGAAGTCCTAGAGACTCCAGCTCAGGCTTTCGAATACATCAAGAACCTAAATCACACTCGCCATGAGATTGAACACGAGATTGACGGGGTGGTTATCAAGGTCGATAGCCTGGCCCGCCAAGCCGAACTTGGTAAAACCTCTCGGGCACCAAGGTGGGCGATCGCGTATAAGTTCCCTCCGGAGCAGGTGAACACCAAGCTTTTGGATATTCGGGTGTCGATTGGCAGAACCGGGCGTGCAACTCCATTTGCGGTTCTAGCGCCAGTCCTTGTTGCCGGCAGCGAGGTGGAATTCGCCACCCTGCACAACCAAGATCAGGTGAAATCTAAAGGCGTTCTCATCGGCGACACCATCGTGCTCAGAAAAGCCGGAGATGTAATTCCGGAAATCCTCGGTCCGGTTATTGCACTTAGAGATGGATCCGAACGCGAATTTGAAATGCCATCGCACTGTCCAGAGTGCGGAACTCCGCTGGCTCCAGCAGCCGAAGGTGATGTCGACCTGCGCTGTTCGAATGCTCGCAGTTGCCCAGCTCAGCTTCGAGAGCGAATTGCATACATTGGATCGAGATCTGCACTGGACATCGAAGCCCTTGGTTACGTAAGCGCAACCGCCCTGACTCAGCCACTGCCTCCGCTAGAACCGGCACTCGCTTCTGAAGCTGACCTGTTTGATCTCACCCTAGAGAAATTACTTCCAATCAAAACCTTGGTTTTGGACGCCGACACAGGACTACCGAAACACGATGCCAATGGGGACCCAAAGGTTGTCGACTTCTTTGCCAAAAAAGACGGCTCTGCGGCCGAGGTCGCACACAAGCTTTTGGCGAACCTTGAGGAAGCAAAGCGCAAACCGCTTTGGAGAATTTTGGTTTCGCTATCCATTCGCCACGTTGGACCGGTAGCTGCCAGAGCGCTATGCGATCACTTTGGCTCGCTAAAGGCGATCTTTGCTGCCAGCCTAGAAGAGCTTTCTGCAGTTGAGGGCGTGGGACAAACCT
>CANESN010000092.1 GCA_947441105.1 Micrococcales bacterium | reverse complement strand
GGTGATAAGGGCGTGTCTAATAGCCGAGGGATCTTCGTCTCTCGGGTGTTGATCGGTGATGATCAGAAGATCGGCGTTTGATCCTGCTATTCCCATTTCGCTGCGCTTGCCCTGGTCTCGATTACCCGATGCACCTAGCACCAAGGTGAGGGTTGGATAACGCTTTTTTATCTCCATAACGGCGCTCTCTACCCCGGCAGGCGTGTGGGCATAGTCAACATAAACATGTGGCTTGGATTCAGAAACCAGCTCCAACCTCCCTGGAACATAGAGCTCACTGGCACTAACTGCTGCTTTAAGCTCAGCTGGGCTAAATCCGGCCTCCATAAGCATTACCAGCGCAAGGACCAAGTTTTTGGCCATCAGCCCACCTTGCGAAAAGTGAACGCTGAGCTCGTGCTTGCCTAAAATTGCTAGCTGATCAGCCTGGTAGCGATAGCTGTATTGCAATCCCTCGCCAATACCAACCAATGGGATTTCTGCGGTCTCAAAAAGCTTTCGAGCATGCTCGTCCTCGACTAGGACAACGCCTTTTTTAGCGTATTTCTTGGTGAAGAGCGCTGCTTTGGCGGCTAGGTATTGCTCCATGGTTGAAAAGTCATCAAGGTGATCGCGTGAGAGGTTACTAAAGCCGACCACCTCGAATAGCACACCATCTACTCGGTGTCGGATAAGCGCTTGCGCTGAGACCTCAATAGCCGCGTGTTCCGCGCCGGCTGCCCGCATCTGTGCCAAAAGATCGTGCAACTCGGTGACCTCAGGCGAGGTGAGCGCAGCCGGAAGCTCGGTTTTGCCCACGATTCGACTGGTGGAAGCGCTCATTCCGGCAGGTTTTCCTAAGCCCAACAAAATCTGGTGCAGGTAGTTCGTGACAGAAGTCTTGCCGTTGGTTCCGGTTACGCCAAGCAATGGCATGCCGGAGGCGGTGGTGCCATAAATCAGGTCGGAAATCTCACCCGCGATTGACCTTGGATCTGGGTGCACAAGACTTGGAATCCCGGATACTTCCCTATCCGACAAAACTGCAACAGCTCCATTTGCAATTGCCTGATCCAAGAAATCCAAGCCGTGGTGCTTTAGCCCCTGGGTTGCAATGAACAGCGAGCCTGGTCGACACAAATTGGAGGCTAAAACAACTGAGCTGACCTCAACATCGTCACCGCTTCGGGAAAGACTAAATCTCTGAGCCAGAAGACTAGTTGCGAGGTTCGACTTCACCGTTGGGTCCTGATGGTAGGTCTGGGGATTTCGTGGTCGATGGCGGGACGCGATAGGTCTTGAGAGCCTGCTGCATGATCGCTTTGAATGGGAAGGTCGCCTGAAGCGAGTTCGATACGCCAACCGCCTTGTAGATGGTGATACCTACGATGAACTTGGGATTCTACGCCGGAGCTAGACCATAGAAGGAAATTGCGAACTGCGATCCATATCCAGTGCCGTCCTTGATCTGCGCGGTACCGGTTTTGCCCGCTACGCGATAGCCGTCGATGGCAGCGTTCCGACCAACGCCACCGAACTCGACCACTTTCTCCATCAGGTTTAGGTTCAGCTTTGCGGTTTCCTTGGAGAGGACTCTGGTGGCATTTTGCTTGGGCTGATAAATGATTGAGCCATCATCCGCGGTGCAGTTCTCCACCAGAATCGGATCCAGCCTGACGCCCTCATTGGCCATCGCCTGGTAGGCGTAGGCCATCTGAATTCCGGTAATCGAAATACCCTGCCCATAGGTCGTGGCGTAGTTGGTCATCTTGTCCCAGTCTTTGTAGTCGTGCAAGATTCCCGAGCTTTCACCCTCGAATCGAAGCGGACTGACCGAACCAAAACCAAACTTTTGCAGGTAGTTGTACCTGGTTTCTTTGTCAATCTTGACTCCAAAGCTGGACATTCCAGTGTTGGAGGAATATCGAAGGACTCCACCGAGGGTTAGGTTGAATGGCTCATGGCCAAAGCTGTCCTTGATCCAGCCACCGGCGAAGTCCAGCTTCATGTAATCGGGTGCTCGCACGGTGTCATAAGCGTTTGCGGTCTTGGTGTCCAAGACGATGGCGGTAGTCAGCGCCTTCATGATCGAACCAGGCTCAAAAGCCGCCTGGAAGATTTTTGAACCGCGGTTATTGGCATCCGAGGCGGCTGGGTCATTTGGGTCAACCGAAGGCGCTTCGGCAGCGGCCAACAGCTTGCCGGTTTCAACCTCCACGACCACCGCTGATGCCCACTGCGCACCCAAGTCGTTCACGGTGTTAGCCAACACCTGCTGAGCAAAGAACTGCAGGTTGGCATCAATCGCAAGGTTTAGGGTTCCACCGTTTTGGGTTGGCTGGGTGGTGACATTTGAAGTTGGAATGCGAACGCCTTCGGCACTTCGCTCAAAAGTTTCCTGGCCATCGATTCCCGCAAGGCAGGTGTTGTATTGGCGCTCAAGCCCAGCTAGCGGTTCACCATCGGAACCCACAAAGCCAATTACGTTTCCAGCAACTGCACCATTTGGATAAAGCCGGTCGGCAAAGGCATCAAAGTAAATCCAAGGGATATTCAGCTCCCGAATGGCGTTGTAGGTTTCGCCATCAACCTTTTTCGCCAGGTTCGAATACTCGCTATCTCCGGCGAGCAGCAAGGTCAATTCCTCAGGTGTTAGTTCAATCAGCGGAGCAAGTTCCGCCACGATTTGCTCCACCGTGCGCTCGGTGCGAACCCCATCAACGGTCTTAAAGACGCTACCGACATTTTTTGGCGCGGCATTTACGTCGTAGCGGAAGACTGTCCTTGCGAGCACCTGTCCGGATGAATCGCGGATTTGACCCCTGAGGGCGGGAAGGGTTTGAGTGATTGAGCGCGACTTGAAAGATTCCTCGCGAATCTGCTCAGCTCTTACGACCTGGTAGTCGACCAGGCGAATTCCAAGACCTAAGACCATCACCAGGAGAATTAGGGCAAATACGCCGAGTCTGCGACTCAGCGATCTGTGTGTACCCATGGTGGCCTATCTGGTTGGTGAAGCTGGGATTAGACCCGACTCCAAAACTAAGCCAGAAAGGGCAGGTTTCTGCGTTTCGACACTCTCGGATACCTCAGCGCTGGCGACAGTTGCCGCGGTGAAGTCGGATACGGTTCCCATTGCAGAGTTGGCAACCAGGTTTGCGGAGACAACAACCGCATTTTCAGCACTTGCAGGTCGAGGCTTACCGAATACCCGGTCGTTTTCGATGTCTAGCAGCACTGAAGCTGGGTTGGCAACCATACCTAGGCGGTTTGCAGCGTCAGCTAGGTTCTGTGGCGAGGCAAGCGAGTCGACCTCTTCCTGCAGAATCTGAACCTGAGTTGCCAGGTCGCGCTTTTCAAGTTTTAGCGAACGTAGGTGGTAGGCATCCTGGGTGAGGACCATGTTTAGCACCAGCTGCCCCAGTAGCACCACGATGATGCCAACCACGATGATCAGACCCGCTGTCATGTTGGGACGCAACTGCCTGGCCTGAGCCTGCGAAACCATGTAAACCGCCATTAGTTACCCTTCAGTTTTTCTGCAGCCCGAAGCCTTGCCGAAGCAGACCTTGGGTTTTTCTCCAGTTCCAATTCCGTGGCGCGCTCTACGCCACGGGTGATGATTTTCAAAACCGGTGCGGTGCCAGGCAATTCGACTGGCATGTCAACCGGAGTAGAACTTGTGGCGGCCGCTTGGAGGGCATCTTTGACAATCCCGTCCTCCAGGGAGTGGTAAGACATAACCACTAG
>CANESN010000091.1 GCA_947441105.1 Micrococcales bacterium | reverse complement strand
TGGCGCGGTTTACACCCTCAGAAACAATCTTTAGTGCGTCGACGTCAAGACCTGAGTCGGTCTCGTCCAAGATTGCGATTCTTGGCTTTAGTAGTTCTAGCTGCAAGATCTCATGACGCTTCTTCTCGCCACCGGAGAATCCCTCATTCACATTGCGCTCGGTGAAGTCCGAGTCCATGCGAAGGTTCTTCATCGCGGTCTTTAGGTCGCCAACCCACTCGCGAAGTGCAGGAGCCTCGCCGCTGATTGCGGTCTTTGCTGTGCGGAGGAAGTTCGAAACCGAGACGCCTGGAACCTCAACCGGGTACTGCATTGCCAAAAACAGTCCGGCACGAGCACGCTCATCGACACTCATCTCAAGCACGTTCTCGCCATCTAGCAAGATCTCACCATCGGTGATCTCATACTTTGGGTGACCGGCAACCGAGTAGGCCAGGGTTGACTTTCCGGAGCCGTTTGGGCCCATGACGGCGTGAGTCTCACCGGAGGAAATGGTTAGGTCCACTCCCCTAAGGATCTGCTTTGGGCCCTGGTCGGTATTGACCGAAACGTGAAGGTTTTTGATTTCTAGCTTTGACATGATTTCCTAACTAAGTCTTACTCTTCGATTTCTAAAAAGATGTCGCCGTTGTCGATTAGAACCTCGTAGGTTGCAACCGGCTCATAGGCAGGCAAGCTAAGTGGCTTACCGGTGTTTAGGTCAAACTTTGCTCCGTGTGCCCAGCACTCGATGGTCTCGTTGTCTACGAAGCCCTCAGAGAGCGAGATCTCGCCGTGAGAGCACTTGTCATCAAGTGCCTTGACGTCACCGTTTGGAGTTCTCACGACAGCAATAGCTAAATCGCCAACCTTTACACGGATTGACTTACCGGGCTTGATGTCTTCCAGGGCGCAAATTCTCATTGCCACTTAGACCCCTACCTTTTCTAGCTCAAGCTCGATTGCACCAATCAAGCGCTGTTCGATTTCGTCGATCTCAATCTTTTGAATGATCTCGGACAAAAAGCCTCGGACTACCAACTTCTTGGCCTCGGTCTCATTCAGGCCCCTGGCCTGTAAGTAGAACAACTGCTCGTCATCGAAACGACCCGATGCACTGGCGTGACCAGCACCTTCGATCTTTCCGGTTTCGATCTCAAGGTTTGGAACCGAGTCTGCCCTTGCGCCGGCTGTTAGCAACAGGTTGCGGTTTAGCTCGTAGCTGTCGGTTCCTACTGCGGTCTCGCGAATTAGCACATCGCCAACCCAAACGGTGTGAGCACCAACGCCCTGTAGCGCGCCTTTGTAAGCCACATTTGATTTGCAGTTCTCTGCAATGTGGTCAACGTATGGGCGGTGCTCAAAGTAGTTTCCGCTGTCGGCCAGGTAAACGCCGTACATATTGATCTCAGCGCCCGGGCTAGAAAGCTCAACCGCTGGGGTCACGCGCACTAGGTCGCCACCAAGGGATACAACAGTGTGACGAAGATTTGAATTGCGACCAAGCTTTGCAAACTGGGTTGAAACGTGGGTGGAGCCCTTATCCCAATCCTGAATGGTTACAAAGTTCAAGGTCGACTCATCGCCAAGCACAATTTCAACGTTCTCACCCAAAACTCCAAGACCGGCGTGATCTAGCACGATTGTGGTTTTGGCGTGGGTTCCGACGTTGATCAATACATGAGCCGCGGTTGCGGCGTCGCTATTTGGCTTGATTACCACAAAGCTCGGCTGGGTCTGCTCAAGGTCTTTGGGAACATCGATTACCAAAGTCTTAGACGCGTTGGTCCAGGCAATTGCTGCAATTCGGTCTTCTGGAAGTCCTGCTGAACCGACGTTGGCCTTGGTGGTCTCAACCCAGCTGGCAGTTACACCCTCGGCAAGCTTGATCTCCACCGAGTCTTCGGTTAGCTCGCCAATGACGCTCTGGGTTAGGCCCTTTAGCTTGTCAATTGGTAGGTAGCGCCAGATCTCCTGCAGCTTTGAAACCTCTGCAAAGTCTTCAATTGAAGTTGAACGAGGTCGCTCGTTTCTGGTCTGAATTGGAGCTCCAGCACCGTGTGAGTGTTCCTTAATACCGTGCTGTGCCATTAACCAACAGCCCCTTCCATCTGCATTTCGATGAGCTTGTTGAGTTCCAGCGCGTACTCCATTGGAAGCTCCTTGGCGATTGGCTCGATAAAGCCTCGAACGATCATCGCCATTGCCTCATCTTCTGCCATGCCGCGAGACTGCAGGTAGAAAAGCTGCTCTGCAGAGATAGCGGTAACAGTCGCTTCGTGACCCATCGAGACGTCATCCTCGCGGATGTCATTCGCCGGATAGGTGTCCGAGCGCGAAATGGTGTCAACCAAAAGCGCATCACAGCGAACCGTGTTCGCCGAGTGGTGAGCACCTGGGTTCACGCGGATCTCGCCACGGTAAGAGGTGCGGCCACCACCACGGGCAATCGACTTAGAGACGATTGAGCTGGTGGTGTAAGGAGCTAGGTGAATCATCTTGGCACCAGCATCCTGGTGCTGACCCTCGCCAGCAAATGCAACCGACAGCGTCTCACCGCGAGCACGCTCACCGGCAAGGATCACCGATGGGTACTTCATGGTTACCTTCGAGCCGATGTTGCCATCGATCCACTCCATGGTTGCGCCTTCGTGTGCAATCGCGCGCTTGGTAACCAGGTTGTAAACGTTGTTCGACCAGTTCTGAATGGTCGTGTAGCGAACGCGAGCGTTCTTCTTCACGATGATTTCCACTACCGCAGAGTGCAGTGAGTCGGACTGGTAAATCGGTGCGGTGCAACCCTCGATGTAGTGCACGTAGGAATCTTCATCCGCAATGATCAAGGTTCTTTCGAACTGACCCATGTTCTCGGTGTTGATTCGGAAGTAGGCCTGAAGTGGGATCTCAACTTTTACGCCCTTAGGAACGTAAACGAAAGAACCACCGGACCAAACTGCAGTGTTTAGGGCAGCAAATTTGTTGTCACCGGTTGGGATAACGGTTCCGAAGTACTCCTGGAAAATCTCAGGGTGCTGCTTCAAGGCGGTGTCGGTGTCTAGGAAGATAACTCCCTGTGCCTCTAGGTCCTCGCGAATCTGGTGGTAAACCACCTCGGACTCGTACTGGGCCGCAACACCGGCAACCAAACGCTGACGCTCGGCCTCTGGAATTCCAAGGCGTTCGTAGGTCTGGCGGATATCTTCCGGAAGGTCTTCCCAGCTCTGGGCCTGCTTCTCGGTCGAGCGAACAAAGTACTTGATGTTGTCAAAATCGATTCCGCTGAGGTCAGAACCCCAGGTTGGCATTGGCTTCTGCAGGAAGTACTGGTAGCCCTTCAGGCGACGCTCCAGCATCCAGTCCGGCTCGCTCTTTTTACCGGAGATGTCCGTGACTACATCTACATTGATCCCGCGTCGAGCTGATTCGCCAGCCTTATCGCTGTCTGACCAACCAAACTCGTAGTTTCCCAGCTCATCAAGCTCTGGGCGGTCGATGATTTTCTCGGACATGTTCCTCCTGGTTTCAACAAGTTCAACCCACCTCGGCAATTGGTATTCCCGTATCAGAAGTTGATGGGAGAATTGCCTTGGCGTTTTCAAAGAGTAGCAGTCGCTCTTGATTTGAAGCGCTTAGGTAAACCTAACTCGGAGTGATGTTGCAGCTGCTGAAAAACCTTTGGTTTGACACTTTGGTGAGCCCGGCACGAGTTCGCCTCTATGTATGGCTTTCGCTTGTGACCCAGGTGCTAATTGTTGTCACTGGAGGCGCTGTTCGCCTCACTGCCTCTGGCCTTGGTTGCCCGACCTGGCCTAAGTGCACCGAGGACTCGCTCGTCACAACTGCGGAAATGGGTTTTCACG
>CANESN010000090.1 GCA_947441105.1 Micrococcales bacterium | reverse complement strand
TTGAATCTTTAGTTGCCTGGACTGCTTCTCGACTTGGGTGTAGCCGGTGCGATATCGCTTCTCGAAATACAGCACTATCAGAGTTAGCAGCACCAAAACCACAGCTAATGCTGCGGCTGCGGTTCGGTCAAAGGATCCGCGATAAGCGTTATAGATAGCTCTGGTGAAAGTATCGAAACGAAGAATCGATACCGCTCCAAATTCGCTCAGGGTGTAAAGCGCAACCAGCAACCCCGAAGCCATCGCTGCAGAACGAACTTGAGGCCAGGTAACCCGAAGTAAGACCTGGAAGCTGGTAAGTCCAAGAGACCTTGCGACCTCTTCCTGATTCACGTTTGAGCGAATCAAAGCTGCCGAAACAGCTAGAAAGACATATGGCGCACTGGCCAGCGACAGCGTGATCCAGGAAGCGAAAAAGCCGTTAAAGGATGGAAAGACGGAGGTGTATGCCAAGGCCAACACATAGCTTGGAATTGCCAGCGGCAAGGTGCCGAGCACTGCGAAAAAAGCTGCTCCGAACAAGTTAGTGCGGGTGGTTAGCCACGCTTGCAAAAAGCCAAGCAGCATTGCGGTGATGGTGACTGAAACGGTGAGCAGCAAAGTGTTTGCCAAAAGCTCCAGGGTCCTGGCACGAAGTAGTTCCGCAAGTGCTTTTTCGAAACCGGCAGCCAACCTAATGAGCAGGTAGCCAAGCGGCAATAGGGCCGACAGGGCAGCAAAAACTCCCAACGCGGAAATTGCGAATGGAGGCTTTTGCACTTTTGCCTAGATCAACCCGGCTTGACGAATCAGCTCTAGGGTGCGCTCCAACGAGTCGAGATCACTGAGGTCAACCTTTGGAGCGGGAATGTCCGTCAATGGAGTCAAGTCATCTGCCGGCATAACACCTGCAATCAATGGGTACTCCCTAGTGGTCTCCGCAAAGTAGGTCTGGCCGGTTTTTGAAAGCAGGTACTCGACGAACTTTCTAGCCGCAGTGGAGTCGTTCACGATGCCAACGCCTGCCGCGTTGATTAGGTTCCCGACATCGTTTGTTTCAAACTGGGCAATCTTTGACTTCATATTCTCAACGCCCTGCTCTTGAGCAAGGGCATACCAGTAGTAGTGGTTGATCAAACCAAGATCGACCTGGCCGGCTTCAACCGCCTCCAGGATTGCGCCATTCTTCTCAAAGATGACTGCATTTTGCTTCATGCCGGTCAGCCACTCCAAAGTCTTGTCATCGCCTTCAACCACGCGCATAGCGGTGACAAAGGCCTGGAACGAAGCATTGCTAGGAGCAATTGCAACCCTGCCCTTCCAGATTGGAACTGCAAGGTCGAAGACAGACTTTGGTAGCTCGTTGACAGTGTTTGGGTTGTAGTTCATAACTCGAACTCGACCTGAGACGCCTACCCACATTCCATCAGCTGCCGAGTAGGCCGCTGGAACCAGGTCATAAATCTCTTGGGGCAACTTGGTCAAAAGCCCCGCCTTAGATACAGCTCCAAGCGCTCCGGCATCCTGGGCAAAAAAGACATTTGCCGGGGAGTTATCTCCCTCTTCTAAAAGCTGGGCTGCGAGCTCAGCACTGCTGGCATACCGAACCTCAACCTGAATGCCGGTTTCTTCCTCAAACTTCTCGATTAGCGGCTGCACCAATTCCTCGTCGCGACCGGCGTAGAGCACGATGGAATCCTGATCAATTGCCTGAGGTTCAGCGGCGCAGCCAGTTAGAGCGATAAGGGCGGTTAGGGAGAGAGCAAGTAGCTTGTTGAAGCGCAAAATGTTCCTATCAAAAATGAGTTCCAAAAGAACTTCTGTGAATAGGTTAGGTTTACCTAACTAGTTTGTCAAGATGAGCCATTCCCGCTGGCAGAGCTAGTGGATTAGACTTTGGGTTGCTCGGTCTGATGATTCATGCCGCTTAGGAAAGATTTAGATTGATAGCGGTTCAAGACCTCGAAATTCAAATTGGTGCCAGGACTTTGATGTCCGGCGTGAATTTCCGCATCCAAAAGGGTGACAAGGTCGGCCTTGTCGGTCGCAACGGTGCCGGAAAAACCACCCTCACCAAGATTCTCTCCGGGGATGGCCAGCCAACTCTTGGAACAGTATCCGTGCACGGTCAAATTGGTTACCTGCCCCAGGACCCAAGATCTGGCGATCCAAAAGAATTGGTACGAACCAGAATTCTCAATGCCCGTGGCCTTGGAGATATCTCAGCGCGCATGCTCAAGGCAACAATGGATATGGCAAGCACAGATCAAAAGATTCACGACGCAGCTATGAAGAAATATGCCCGAGCCGAAGAAGAGTTCAATGCCGCCGGTGGCTATGCCGCAGAGGCGGAGGCATCTTCGATCGCATCGAACCTCGGAATTAGCGAACAGACTTTGCACCAAGAACTTGGAACTCTCTCCGGTGGCCAGCGCAGAAGAATCGAACTTGCCCGAATCTTGTTCTCGAACGCGGAAACAATGTTGCTGGATGAGCCAACCAACCACCTTGATGCCGACCGTGTGGTTTGGCTTAGAAACTTCCTGAAGAACTACGCCGGCGGCTTGATTGTGATCAGTCACGATGTTGACCTGGTTGAAGAAACCGTAAACCGAGTCTTTTATCTGGATGCCAACCGCCAGGTAATCGACATCTACAACATGGGTTGGAAGAACTACCTAAAGCAGCGCGAGGCCGACGAGGAACGTCGCAAGCGTGAGCGCTCGGGAGCCGAGAAGAAGGCTGCCGTTTTGACTCTGCAGGCCGCCAAGTTTGGTGCCAAGGCAACCAAGGCCGCTGCTGCCCACCAAATGCAGCGCCGAGCAGAGAAGCTCCTCAGTGGACTCGATGCGGTTCGCGAACAAGACCGGGTTGCCAAGATCAAGTTCCCAGAACCGGCTCCATGTGGCAAGACCCCGCTAATGGCATCGAACCTCTCCAAGAGCTATGGCTCGCTGGAGATCTTCACAGCGGTTGACCTAGCTATTGACCGTGGCAGCAAGGTAGTTGTCATCGGACTAAATGGTGCCGGCAAGACCACCCTGCTGCGCATGCTCGCCGGAGTGGATAAGCCCGACACTGGACAGATTGAACCGGGCCATGGTCTCAAGATTGGCTACTTCGCCCAGGAGCATGAAACTTTGGATGTCACCAAAACCGTGCTGCAAAACATGCAGTCCTCAGCACCGCAACTAAATGACACCGACTGCCGCAAAGTCTTGGGTTCGTTCTTATTCTCTGGTGACGATGTCTCTAAGCCAGCAGGAGTGTTATCCGGTGGTGAGAAGACCAGGCTGGCATTGGCAGCACTAGTTGTTTCAAGTGCAAACGTTTTGCTACTTGATGAGCCAACCAACAACCTTGACCCGGCTAGCCGCGAGGAAATCCTGCGGGCGCTAGCTTCCTTCACGGGAGCGGTGGTTTTGGTTAGCCACGACGTTGGTGCGGTTGAAGCTCTAAACCCAGAGCGAGTTTTGATTCTGCCAGATGGCGTCGAGGACCACTGGAACCAGGGTTACGCAGATCTGATTTCGCTGAGCTAGCTCTCGAGAGCCTTCTTGATTCGCTGAAGTGATACTGGATCTTTAGTTCCCAGAGTTTGAGCAAACAGGCTCACCCGCAATTCTTCGAGCAACCACCTTGCTCGCACCAAATTCGTTGCGGCGGAAGCTGGCAGCGGCAACTCTCCCCCGGCATTGGCGAAGACCTGCATTGCTTGCGAAAGCTCAACCTGAGCAGCGCGATCTTTGAGCGGGTTCTCCTGCATCTTGGTGACTCGAATGGTGATGGCTTTGAGGTAAACCGGCAAGCGCTTGAGTCTTTCCAGCGGTGTAGCGGAAATGAAGTTCTTTGATAGCAGCTGTGAGATGTGTGCCTTCTCGTCGCTGAGTTCGTTTAGAAAGTCCATCGCGCTGGCAGCCGAAATAGCTTTAGTCGCTTCTCGAGCAGCATCGGAAATCGCGCTGGAGAGCGCAACAACCTCAAAGCAAAACTCC
>CANESN010000089.1 GCA_947441105.1 Micrococcales bacterium | reverse complement strand
CTTGTGATGCAAGAAGGTGGCATTGAAATTGCAGAACTGGCTAAGCACTTCAACGTAAGCGAAAAGGCCATTGCAAAGGCGGTCCATGCCATCACCAACAGCGAGGACCTAACCTCTCCGCAGTCGCACTTCTACTTAGATTTTGATTCCTTTGACGAGGGCATTGTTGCCTTCAACAGGGGATCTGCTCACCTTGACCATGCCCCGGTGCTAAGTCGCTACCAGCAAACATCGCTGGCAATCGGGCTGGAGTATTTGGCGAGCCTTCCGGAGTTTGAGTCCAACAAGGATCTAACCGAGCTTCGCACAGCCCTCAGCGGCAGTGTCACGCAGCGGATTGTTGTCAATGCAAACCTGAACCTCGATCAGCTCGGGGTTCTACGAGACGCCATTCTGGCGTCACACCGGGTGGAGTTTGACTACATAAACCAGTTGGGGAAGCACTCCCACAGAAGCGTTGACCCACTGAGGATTGACCTGGTTGGAAATAAGCACTACCTGCGTGGGTATTGCCTGGATGCGAAAGAGCTAAGAAGTTTCCGCATCGAGCGCACATCTAATCTTGTGGACACAAATGTTCCAATTTCAAAGGAAGCAACTCAGGAGGTCATCCCTGACGAGGTCTATGGCACAGGGCTTGGTGAGGTTGTAGAAATTGCAGCGGAGTCCTCGGCCGCAGAGATTTTCTGGAACTTCCCGGTTGAGGGTCAGCTAACCAGGGTTAATGGCAGAACTCATGGCTTTATCAAGGTGGGAAACATCGCGGCGATTGCCAGGCATGTGGTTCGCTACGGGGGAGCGGTTGAGGTAATCGCACCTTCTACTGCTCGTGATGCGGTTCGAGACTTTGCCGCCAGAAGCCTAGATGGTGAAGTGGTGACCGAAGAGTGAGTTGGGCATGGATCATTGGGATCGGCGCGATTGCTGCCAGCCTCTACTGGCTGGTTTTAGTTGGCTACCGACTATTCCTGAGTTTGAAGGGACTGCAGGCCGCAGCCTTGCCACTCCAAGCATCAATGAACCTCTTGGCAGAACCAATCGAGAGGGAATTCACAGCGGCCAAAAACACCACGGCCGAAGACCTTAGCGATGTGTTAGTGACTCGTAAGAAACGCATGCGTGCAAAGCAGGATGCCGAGGAAGCCAGAACGAATAGACTGATTGCACGTTTAGACCACATGGATATTGACAAGAGGTAATTCAATGAGACTTCAGGGCTGGGAATGGATCATTATTCTGGCGATCGTATTGCTTCTTTGGGGTGCTCCTAAGCTCCCAGGTCTTGCAAAGAGCATGGCTCAGTCGTTGAGAATCTTTAAGAAGGAAATTGGCACCGAAGGCCAGCCGAAAGCCAGCGAGGCAAAGCCTCAGGCTGAGACCACACCTGAGGGCGAGCAGAAGCAAGGCTAATGTTTGGGCGCAAAGATAAAGAGCGCCGCATGTCCCTTGGCTCTCACCTTAAAGAGCTGCGTGTAAGACTTTCTTGGTCGGCGGGCTTCCTAGTGGTAGGAACCGCTATTGGTTGGTTTCTTTTTGAACCGGTGTTCAAGATCCTGCAGGCGCCACTTCTCGAAGTAACCAAAGCTCGTGGCATTGAGGCAGTCGTAAATTTCGGCACCGTTGTTTCGGCTTTTGACCTACGCGTCCAGGTGTCGATATTTCTCGGTGTGATAATCACCTCGCCATTTTGGCTCTACAACCTGTGGGCCTTTGTGTCCCCAGGCCTCAAAACTCGCGAGCGCCGTTTCACCTTAGGTTTTCTTTTTAGCTCGGTGCCGCTGTTTCTTTCTGGTGCCTACATCGCTTGGTCATCGCTACCTAGCTTTGTGATAGTCCTGATTGGCTTCACCCCCGAGGGCAGCTCGAACGTGATCAATGCCAGCGACTACATTCTCTTTGCGATTCGCATTGTGCTCGTGTTCGGCCTGGCCTTTGTAATGCCGGTATTTCTGGTTCTGATGAACTTCGCCAACATCGTTACCGGTAAGGGGATTCTTAAAGGCTGGCGTGTAGCTGTTCTGGTGATTGCATTGGTTTCTGCTCTCGCAACCCCGACAGCGGACCCGATGTCGATGTTCTTACTTATGGGCCCTTTGGCCGCTCTTTACTTCATCGCAGTCGGGATTGCGGTGCTCAACGACAAACGTCGCGCTCGACGCGATGCCAAGCTATTGGGCGAGGAGCTAGAAGTTGACTGACCTTTCACCTGCTGAGAGGTATCAGCGAGCTATAACGCGATCAAAAGGCAAAGAGCTCACAAGTTTCATCTCAAGCCTGAAGTTTCCCCTAGATGACTTTCAGGAACGAGCCTGTCTTGCCCTCGAGAGCGGTTCCGGAGTCTTGGTTGCAGCCCCAACCGGTGCTGGTAAAACCATTATTGGAGAGTTTGCAATCCACCTGGCTGTTGCCAGTGGTCAAAAGGTCTTTTACACCACACCGATTAAAGCGCTCAGTAATCAGAAGTTTGCGGAGCTTGCAGCACGCTACGGCAAGGACAAGGTAGGCCTTCTGACCGGAGATGCCAACAACAACTCCGAGGCCCAGATTGTGGTCATGACCACCGAGGTATTGCGCAACATGATCTATGCCACCTCGACCTCACTTAGAGATCTTGGCTTTGTGGTGATGGATGAGGTTCACTACCTGGCCGACCGATTCCGCGGGGCAGTTTGGGAAGAGGTGATTCTTCACCTTCCCAAAGACGTCAAGGTGGTTTCGCTATCTGCCACCGTCTCAAACGCCGAAGAGTTTGGGGCCTGGCTTGCTGAGGTCAGAGGTAACACCCAAATCATTGTCTCCGAGATCAGACCGGTTCCGCTGCACCAGCATGTAATGCTCGGCGATGAGATCCTGGAGCTTTTTGAATCTGGCTCGAATAAGGGGATCGTGAACCCGGAGCTACTGCGCAAGCATCAGGCCAGGGCTAGGGGTCCAATCAAACGCACCGGTAAATGGGGAGGCAAGCAATACTCGCCGACTGACCGTAACCGCAATCAGAGCGCTTTCCCAAAGCTTGAAAAGCCTGATGTTGTCCTGGAACTAGAAACACTTGAGCTATTGCCGGCAATCTTCTTCATCTTCTCTCGCGCAGGCTGCGAAAAGGCCGTTGAAGCGTGCCGTCGCTATGGAATAAGACTCACTAACAAAGAAGAGCAGCTAGAGATCAGACGACTGGTTGACGCGCGCTGTTCATCCATCCAGGACGAAGACCTCGACACCCTCGGGTACTTCGATTGGCTGGCCTCTTTGGAGCGTGGATTTGCCGCTCACCACGCTGGAATGCTGCCTGCCTTCAAGGAAGTGGTTGAGGAGTTATTTCTAAGAAAGCTGGTCAAGGTTGTCTTTGCCACCGAGACACTTGCACTTGGTATAAACATGCCGGCCAGAACCGTGGTGCTGGAGCGGCTAGATAAGTTCAATGGTGAGTCTCGCGTGGCAATCACACCGGGGGAGTACACCCAGCTCACCGGTCGTGCCGGTCGCCGTGGTATCGACACCGAGGGTCACAGCGTGATTTTGTGGGGAGCGCAACTGGACCCAACAGTTGTAGCTGGTCTGGCATCTAAGCGCACCTACCCCTTGAACAGCTCCTTCCGACCGACCTACAACATGGCGGTGAACCTAACAGCAGCCTTTGGAGCTAATCGCGCCAGCAAGATTCTCGAGAAGTCCTTTGCGCAATTCCAGGCCGACCGATCAGTGGTGGGGCTTGCTAGGTCTATCTCTGAAAAGCAAGAGTCACTCGAAGGCTACGAAGAGTCGATGCAATGCCACCTGGGTGACTTTGTGGAGTATTCGGCACTTCGTCGAGATCTGAGCGATCTTGAGCGCAGCGGAGTGAGCGGCAAGCACAAGGCCGGTAAAGATATCCGTAACTCACGTTCGCTTCGTCGCATTGATAACGATATTGCGGATTTGAAGAAGACTATGCGAGCCCACCCTTGCCACGGCTGCTCGGATCGCGAAGCCCACGCGAGGTGG
>CANESN010000088.1 GCA_947441105.1 Micrococcales bacterium | reverse complement strand
CCAAGTTCTTTAACTCGCTTCGCCATCGATGCAGTGACAGAACCCATGCCGCCAACCGGGATGTTCCAGTCACCGGTCTCATTGCCAATCACGTGATATAAAAAGCACTTGTTCGCCTGCAGGGATTCGTCTTGGTTGGAAGCGAAGGTTCCAATCACAGCATCGGTCATCACAACACCGCGGACTAGGTCTGACTTGAAGTTCTTCTCAATCGTCTCGCCGATTGGTCGCTCGAAGAAGTCGCTCCAAAGCTCAGGCCCAAGAAGTTCTGCGACTTCTTGCTCGGTTCGGAGTGGTTCCAGAACGGTTGAGAAAAGCTTTTGTGCGATGAGTTCGGTCTTGGCATAGAACTGGTTCCAAGCCTCGTAGTCATCACCCGCACCAACTGCTTCAAATGAAGCTTTGGTTGCAGCTGAATCTGACTTATCAATTAGCAGCCCAGACTTACCATCAAGAGTCGGGGTGAAAGATCCATAGCGGCGAGGTGCTAGTTCAACCTCGAGATCTAGGTCCTCAATGATCTGCTTCGGTAGCAGGCTTACCAGGTAGGAATAGCGAGAGAGTCTTGCCTCAACACCTTCGAATGTTTTGGTAGAAACTGCTGCGCCACCAACCACGTCATGCTGTTCCAGCACCACTACAGACTTGCCAGCCTTGGCTAGGTAAGCAGCAGCAACCAGCCCGTTGTGTCCGCCACCGATAATCGCAACATCGTAGTTTGCCTGGGTCATGCTTTCAGTTTATTGCCGCTCGTAAGGTAATCGACCAGCGATGTTCGAGGCTCTTTTAGACTCTCCTGTAGTGCATTTCACCAGCTTTGTTTGAAGTAAGGAGTTCTTGTGAGTGACCAAGGTTGGAAAGAGTTTCTCGCCGCTGAAGGCTTAGATGACTGGGTCGTGCTGCACGGCGGACCAACAGCTGTTTTTCAGACTAAGACTCTTGCGGATGCTGCCATTCTGGCGCAGGCCATCGCCCAGCACCCAGGGTTGGATGGCACTCCTGCCCATATGTCGATTCTCACCAAGAGTCTGACCATCCGTCTGACCCGTGAGGTCTGGAACACTGAGGTAGAGCACATTGAACTTGCGCGTGAAATCTCCAAGATTGCAAAGTCCCTCGCTGCTGTTGCAGCTCCAAGCATGGTTCAAGAGGTTCAGTTCGCTATTGCAGCTAAGCCAGATGCGATTGATGTCGGTTTTTGGCGAGCAGTTCTTGGTTACCAGCCAATGCTCGATGATGCCGGTATCGACCCGTTGGGAATCAGCTCTAATGTTTGGATGCAAGACCTAAATGTCGACAAGCCTCTTCGCCATGCGATGCACATCGACGTATCGGTTTCAAAAGAGCACGCCCAGAGTCGAGTGGACGCTGCTGTCGCAGCTGGCGGTGTGATTGTTGACAGCTCAGAAGCCCCATCCTGGTGGGTGCTCGCAGATCGCTCCGGAAACAAGGTTTGCGTTGTGGCTTGGCCTGATGGAGCAAAAGCCTCTAAGGGCTAATTCAACAAAGACTCAGGAATCTTTCGGGTTGGTGTGAGAGTTTTACCTACAGGAACCAAATCCCCCGCTTGCGCGGCTTATGAGAGAAATAAATATGAAGAAGCGGCGTTGGCCTTGGATCGTTGGAATTACCGCAGTTGTGGCAGCTGTGGTTGGCGGATTTGTCTTTAGCGGACTGAACCAGGTAACCGAGTACGAGACCTATGAGGTCAAGCCGACCGAGGTCGTAAAGACCGTCTCTGCAAATGGTCAGCTGGCAGAGTCTCAACTTCTTGCCTATGGACCGAGTGAAGAACCGGTTCTGGTTTCCGCCAATGGCTCTTCGGCATTGCCGGCGCAATTCGGGCTGAGCCTCGAGATTGAAGAGATTCAGGTCAAGGCCGGTGATGAGGTCAAGGCCGAGGATGTTTTGTTCTCTTACCTAAACCAAATGGGTCAAAGCGTTGAGGTTGTTGCTATCTCTGATGGCTTGGTTAGATCAGTCGACACCGCAGCAGGTCTTCGTACCTCCGGATCAGTTTTGACCGTTGGAAGTGCGCAGCCGATTGTTTCTGTGTTTGTAAGTGAATACGACGCTGACCTTGTGACTTTGGGCCAGAAGGCAACCATCGAGCTAGACGCCATTAATGCCGTTTTCGAGGGCGAGGTTGTCCGAATCGGACAGGTCGCACAATCTGTTAGCGGCATCAAGCAATACGAAGTCTTGGTAGATGTCACTGCAATCCCAGAAGGTGCAAGGTTCGGCATGAGCGCTACCGCAGTGATCGAAGTCCAAAAGAAATCTGACGTTCTAGCGGTTCCAATGAGCTCACTAATTGGTGATGTTCCAGGGGTCGAGATTTTGATTGTTGATGCCGAAGGCAAGCAGAGCGTTGAGACCGTAGAGGTCAAACTCGGTCTCGCTGGAGACAGCCTGGTTGAAATTACTTCAGGCCTAGAGTCTGGCGATCAAGTGATTACCGGCGTGAGTGGAACAATCCCTGCGCCAGTGAACTTTGGACCTCCTCCAGGGGCTCGTAACAGTGGCTAATCCAGTTGTCGAACTCGAGAACGTTCGGCGCGAATACCTAGTTGGTGATCAAGTCACCGTCGCCTTGGACGGTGTGGATTTGGTTATCGAACGAGGTGAGTTTGTAGCGATTGTTGGTCCGTCCGGCAGTGGCAAGTCCACCATGATGAACCTCATTGGTTGCTTAGATCGCCCAAGCTCTGGAGTGGTGAAAATTGCTTCGGACCCAACCAGCGAGCTCAACGACAATCAGCTCACCAGCTTGCGCTCCAAGGCAATTGGGTTTGTATTTCAGCAGTTCCAGCTGCTTCCAAACACCACCGCTATCGAGAACGTAATGGCTCCGCTTTTGTATCAGGGAGTTAGTTCCAAACAAGCCAAGTTGGCCGCAACCGATATCCTTAATCGTTTGGGTCTGGGCGAGCGTTTGAACTTTGATCGCAATCGACTATCCGGTGGTCAACAGCAGCGCGTTGCAATCGCTAGAGCACTAGTAGCCAGCCCAGATATTGTGCTGGCAGATGAGCCAACCGGAGCGCTTGACTCCAAGACCGGAGCCCAGGTAATTGAACTTTTGAAGGAGCTCAACAAAGAGGGTCGAACCATCATTTTGATCACTCACGATTTAGAAATTGCAGCAAGTGCACCCAGGAGAGTTTTCTTGCGAGATGGCCTCATTGAGCGCGACGAAAGAGGCGCAAAGTGAAGCTTCTCGGCACCGCTCGACTAGCCCTAAACCGAATCTGGGCAACCAAGGTTCGCTCGCTACTAACAATGTTGGGTGTTGTTATTGGCGTGGCAGCAATCGTTGCTTTGACCTCAATTGTTGATGGCGCATCGCAGGGAATCAATAAGTCTTTGGCCACCTTGGGCACCAATCAGCTCAACATCACCGCAATGGCTCCTGATGCTCTGAGTGAGCAGGATGCCTATGCGCTTGCAGATCTCGATGGTGTATCCGTGATGTTTGTGCAGACCCAAAATGAGGGCACTATCGCAACCGAAGATAAGCGAGTAAACGCTCGCTTGGTTGGCGTATCCTCGCAGTATTTTGAAGCTGTAAAGCCTGACATCGCACTTGGCTCATACCTCTCCGACAGCAAGTTTGCATCTTCTGCCAAAGATGTGGTGTTTGGAGCTGATGCTGCGAATGACCTAGGGCTAACCGCTTCGATGCTTGGTCAAAGCGTGAAGCTAAATGGTCAAGACTTTAGGCTCGTCGGAGTGCTAGATGACCAGGCTGGATTTGGCACCAGCGGTCGGGTTTATGTCACCCTCGATTCAGCTAGAAAACTCTTTAGCCAGTACCCATACGTTTCTAGCATCGTGGTTCAAGCCGAGACTCCTGAGGCTGTTGATGCCTTGCAGCTTGCAACCGACAAGCTATTGCGAGAACGCTATGGCCTGGGCACTGAAACCGATGCCCGCTACACCATCACCAACCAGGCTTCTTTGATTGCTGCCGTGAGCAGCATCACTGACACTCTTGGACTATTGCTGACCGGCATCGCCGGTATCTCGCTGGTGGTTGGTGGCATTGGAATCATGAACATCATGTTGGTTTCGGTTCGCGAGCGAACCCGTGAGATCGGTGTCAGAAGAGCCATTGGCGCCAAGCAGTCCAACATCCTCACTCAGTTCTTGATTGAAGCCATCGTGCTTTCGCTTGCCGGTGGTGTGGTTGGTTTGATCCTGGGTGAGATAGCTGCCTACTTCTTGGCAATCATTGGCGATTGGGTCTTCTCGATTCAGTTAGAAACTGTGCTCTTGGCTCTTGGATTCAGCTTGGTGGTTGGAGTTGT
>CANESN010000087.1 GCA_947441105.1 Micrococcales bacterium | reverse complement strand
GAGCGCGAGCAGGTGGAGCGCGACTATGTGGCAGCCACTGGAATTCGTTTGATCACCGTCGATGCCGAGGAGAAGTTTCTGTCGGCGCTCGCCGGTGTATCCGACCCAGAAACCAAGCGCAAGATTATTGGTCGTGAATTCATTCGCACCTTCGAAGAGGCAGAGCGCAAGCTGATCGCCGAGGCAGCAGCAGATTCTCGCCCGATCAAGTTCTTGGTCCAGGGAACGCTCTACCCCGATGTTGTTGAATCCGGTGGTGGCGCAACCGCTGGCATCAAGTCTCACCACAACGTTGGAGGCCTTCCAGAGGACCTGCAGTTTGAACTGGTGGAACCGCTTCGCACGCTGTTTAAGGACGAGGTGCGAGCAATCGGTGCCGAGCTTGGCCTGCCACACGAGATAGTTCAGCGCCAACCATTCCCAGGTCCTGGTCTCGGTATTCGCATCGTTGGTGAGGTAACCAAGCAGCGCCTAGAGCTTTTGCGCGAGGCAGATGCGATTGTTCGCGAGGAACTAAGCGCAGCCGGCAAAGATCTAGAGATTTGGCAGTGTCCGGTTGTACTGCTCGCTGATGTTCGCTCAGTCGGTGTGCAAGGCGATGGCCGCAGCTACGGCCACCCGATTGTGCTTCGCCCGGTTTCTTCCGAGGATGCCATGACGGCGGACTGGTCCAGATTGCCCTATGACCTGCTAGCTAAGATTTCCAACCGAATCACCAATGAGGTTGCAGATGTTAACCGCGTGGTACTGGACATCACCTCAAAGCCACCTGGAACTATCGAATGGGAGTAAGTGTTTTTGGTCACCGCGGTGCCTGCGGTTACCTGCCGGAAAACACTATGCCCTCCCTTGAGCTGGGCTTCGAGCTAGGTTCAGACGCCATTGAGTTTGATGTGGTGCTAACCAAGGACTCAGTTCCCGTGATTCTGCACGATATCGATCTCACCAAAACCACCAATGTCGCCTCTCACCCGCAGCTTGCAACTTCGGTTGATGAACTGACCTTGGTGGAGCTAAAGCAACTTCGTGTGATGGAAAGATACCCGGAGCAAAGAACTGAATCTGCAAAGCACAGCGGACAGTTTGAGATTCCGACACTGAGGGAATTACTCGCCAATCCAGCATTTGATGGCAAGCATCTGATACTCGAACTCAAAGACGGCAAGCAACTGTTGGCTCGAAACCTGGATCTTGTGGCAGCAGTCGCAAAAGAACTAGCGACCTCAGATTGGAAAGAGCGCGACATCAAGCTCACTGTTGAGAGCTTCGAATTTTCAATTTTAAAAAATGCAAAGAACGCCTTCGGCGCAGGGATCGACTTCGTCTTTCTATCTGCACCGGGAACCCTGCCGGCTGGAAGAACAGCCTTTGACGACGATTTGATCGAGGAGATTGCTTCCGAGTTTGATGGAGTGTCAGTCACTATCGAGATGCTTTGGGAAAAAGATTTTGTGGCCCGAGCAAAAGCGCTTGGGTTGACGCTGTTCACCTACACCGCTCGAGTTGAAACCCCACAGGGCGATCTGGAGAGCTGGTTTGAAAAGCTGGTTCTAAGCGGAGTAGATGGAATCTTTGCAGACCAGCCAGACCGGCTAATCCAAACCGTCAGTCGGCTAACCTAAGCTACCTCAGATGCCATTAGACCTCTTCGAACAAAATGACCCAGACGCCCTGCTTGCGGGTTTGAACCCGCAGCAGCGCGAGGCTGTCGAATACCGGGGCCGGGCACTTTTAATCGTTGCTGGTGCAGGCAGTGGTAAGACCAGGGTGCTTACCCACCGCATCGCACATTTCCTTGCGCAGAAGGAACTTTGGCCATCGCAAATCCTGGCCATCACCTTTACAAATAAGGCTGCATCCGAAATGCGTGAACGCGTCGAAGCGCTAATTGGTGCATCAAGCGAGGGTATGTGGATCAAGACCTTCCACTCGGCTTGCCTCCAGATTCTTCGTCGCGAGGCAGATCGGCTTGGGCACGATTCAAACTTCACGGTTTATGACACCGGTGATACCCGAGCGCTTTTGAAGCGATTACTTCGTGAGGCAGGGGCTGAGGATGCGGATATCAAACCGCAGCAGGCGGCCGCAATCATATCCAATTCCAAAAACGAACTAAAAGATGCAGAGGACTTTGCGCGCAATGCGGATCGCTCAAACCCGAAAGAGCGAATTGTTGCCGAGGTCTTCCAAGCCTATGAGCGCGAGCTGCTTCGCAATAATGCCTTTGACTTTGATGACCTAATCTCTGAAACCGTTGGCTTGCTTCGCGCTCACCCTGAGGTGAGAGCTCGTTACCAGAAACGCTTCCGACACCTGCTTGTCGACGAGTATCAAGACACCAACCATGCGCAGTATGCGCTGATTCGAGAGTTCACCAGGCCGCTACCGGATGACTACGCAAACTTTGATGAGCGCACCGGCGAGGTCTTGCAGCCAGCTCAGCTGACTGTGGTTGGTGACTCGGATCAGTCAATCTACGCTTTCCGCGGCGCTGACATTAGAAACATCACCGAGTTTGAGCGCGACTTCCCCGGAGCACAAACCATCTTGCTGGAGCAGAACTATCGCTCTACCCAAAACATTCTCTCCGGAGCGAATGCTGTTATCTCTCAGAACCCTTATCGTCCAGCCAAGAACCTCTGGACCGACCAGGGTAGTGGTGAGCTAATTTCAATCTTTACCGGTTTTGATGAGCGCAATGAGGCTGCCTATGTGGTTGACCAGATCAAGAAATTGCACGCTGAGGGCACCAACTACCGCGATGTCGCTGTTCTCTACCGCACCAATGCACTGACACCTTCTTTGGAAGCCGAGCTCAAAAGCCAGCTGATTCCTTATGCCGTGATTGGCGGCTTGAAGTTCTTCGAGCGCAGAGAAATCAAAGACGCGCTTGCCTACCTCACCGTGATTTCCAATGCGCGAAATGATGAGGCTGCCAGAAGAGTTCTGAACATTCCTGCCCGAGGCATCGGCGACAAGACCGAACTCAAGATCGCACAGTTTGCTAGAGAAAACGACATGTCATTTAGGCAGGCGCTCTCCTTTGCAAACCAACTCGGTCTTGGGCCAAAACTGACATTGACGATCGAGGGTTTTGGTGAACTTCTCAACGAACTCGATGCGCTATCCGCGACCGAAGGTCCTGCCGAGGTGCTAAAACTCGTACTTGAGCGAAGCGGCTACCGCTCATCGCTTGAGGGATCGCGCGATCCACAGGATGAAGCCAGGGTAGAAAACCTGGATGCGCTGCTCGGTCAACTCTTTGATTGGCAGGCAAACAATCCAGAGGGCACTCTTGCCGATTACCTCGCTGAGGTAACTCTCGCAGCTGCCGCCGATGAGATTGAAGATGAGTCCGGAAGCATTTCTCTAATGACTCTGCACACTGCCAAGGGCCTGGAGTATCAGGTGGTGTTCCTGATTGGTCTTGAGCAGGGAACCTTGCCGCACGTTAGATCTTTTGATGAACCAGGAGGCCTGCAGGAAGAGCGCAGGTTGATGTATGTCGGCATGACCAGAGCCAAACAAAAGCTCTACATCTCTCACGCCCTGCAGCGCACCTTGTTTGGCAACACCGCTTCCTTTATACCTTCCAGCTTCCTCAGCGATATTCCGAGCGAACTGTGTGAGCAGGTTGGAGCAGAGCGTCGTGAACTTCGCACACCCGGCACGCAACCGGTTCGCTCGAGTTGGCAGGGAGCGGTCAATACCCCGGCAGCGATTAGAGACAACAAAGACCTAGAGCTTGCGGTTGGGGATTCAGTGCAGCACGACACCTTCGGCAAGGGTCGAGTAATCGCTGTGGCAGGCAATCCACCAAAGCAAACAGCCGAAGTTCGCTTCGAGTCCGGAGTAACCAAGCGATTGCTTGTGAAAATGGCACCAATTACCAAGCTCTAGGGATATTCGGCCAGCCTGATTCACTAGACTTGACCCTGTTGTCCGCTGACTCTAGAAACGGAAATACCCTTGGATTTATTTGAATATCAAGCGCGCGATCTTTTCGAGAAACACGGTGTTCCGGTTCTCGCAGGTCGCATCGCAGACACCCCAGAAGAAGCTGAAGCAGCCGCAAAGGCTATCGGTGGAACCGTTGTTGTAAAGGCCCAGGTTAAAACCGGTGGTCGAGGCAAAGCCGGTGGTGTCAAGGTTGCTCACTCTCCAGCTGAAGCTCGCGAAAAGGCTGAGGCAATTTTGGGTCTAGACATCAAGGGTCACGTCGTGAAGCGCGTGATGATTGCCCAGGGTGCATCTATCGACAAAGAGTTCTACTTCTCAGTCTTGCTAGACAGATCAAACCGCACCTTCCTATCGCTTTGCAGCGTTGAAGGTGGCATGGAGATCGAGCAGCTCGCAGTTGAACGTCCAGAGGCACTGGCAAAGATTCCGGTATCTGCAGTTCAAGGCATCGATAAGGCCAAGGCAGTAGAGATTGCAACCGCTGCTAAGTTCCCAAGCGAACTTATCGATGCAGTTTCCGATGTGTTCGTAAAGCTTTACGACGTATT
>CANESN010000086.1 GCA_947441105.1 Micrococcales bacterium | reverse complement strand
GGTCGGCTGGATTCTTTAGAGCTACAGCCGTTGAATTTGGCATACCGCGCTTGGAAAGGCCAGCTAGCGCCCCAGCCGGTGGGAGTTCAATAACCGAGGCAGAGAGTTGGTCAATGCTTGCCATGCAAAGATCCCAGCGAACTGGGTTTGAAACCTGTGAAACCAGTGAGGCTAGGAACTGCTCGCCGGATGTGACCATGCCGCCGTCAACGTTGCTCCAAAGCTTCATCTGGGGATTGCTTGCAGAAACGGTTTCAGCAGCTTCGCTGAGCCTTGTTAGAGCTGGCTGCATGAAATGAGTGTGGAAAGCACCGGCAACCTTGAGTTCGATCACACGAGCTTTCTCAGGGGGAGTAGCAACCAGCTGTTCGATGGCAGTCTTGTTTCCAGCGGCCACAATCTGACCGGCACCGTTGTAATTGGCCGCTGATAGACCAAGTTCCGCAAGTAAGGCCAGCACCTGCTCCTGCTCGCCTCCGAGGACCGCAGCCATCGAGGTGACTTCAAGCTTTGCAGCCTCAGCCATTGCATTAGCTCTCACCGCTACTAGCTTCATGGCATCTTCGTCTGGGAGAACTCCGGCAATTGCGGCGGCTGCGAATTCACCAACCGAGTGTCCGACAACACCGTCAAAGTCAGCGAGATTGATTGAGGTTCGAGCTGCGGCGATGGATGCGGCAACAATCAGCGGCTGAGCGTTCTCAGTCGCCTTGATTTCGTCTTCGGAAGCCACCGTGCCAAGTCTTACTAGGTCTTTGCCTGCGGCAACTCCTAGCTCAATGATCTTCTGTTGGAAACCTGGGACACTAGCGAACCACTCGGTTAGGAAACCCTCGGATTGGGAGCCTTGCCCCGGGCACATCAAAATACGCATCTGTCCAAACTACCTTTTCAATCCAAATTCATTGTCATTAATTGCGCCGAGTATTAAAGCGACCTGCAACACAAACGCGGTTCGTGCAACGGTTGGGTCAGCCGAAATCTCTTCGAAGACCCGTTTTAGGCGATAGCGAACCGTGTTGGCATGGACAAACAACGACTTTGCTGTGGTTTCCAATGACCGACCGCATTCCAGGTATGCCCTCAGCGTCCCGAGAAGTTCTGGGGAACTCTTTGCAAGCGGGAGGTAATAAGATTCAATCAGAGTTTGCCTTGCCAGAGAATCTCCGGCCAGCGCTCTTTCTGGCAAGAGTTCATCTGCCGCCAAAGGCCGCTTCACGGCGCCAATGCTAACTGCCACAGAGTGAGCTGCTAGCGCGCTACGCGCGCTTTTAGGGGCATCAGAGACGGTTGCTACAGTGGTGCCGAGAATTAGCGGACCCTGACCAAAGTAACCCTCCAGCTGAGTAGCAATCTGCTGGATTGCTTGATCTGGCTTTTCCGAAACTGTCATTAGGCCTATGACGACGACCTGTCTTCTGCCCTGGATGCCGAGAAGGAGATCGCTTCCAGCCTTTCTTGAAATCTTTCTCATTGCATCTGGATCCGGTGCTGGATTTGCAATTCCAAGTAGCACGGCGACCTGACCATCGCTTCTCCAGCCAAGCGCTGCCACACGAGAGCTAATCTCCTGCGAGGTTTCGCCTGAGATGATGCTGTCAACTACTAGCGCTTCGAGTCTTGCGTCCCATAGCCCACGTGCTTCGGCAGCTTTGGCATAGACATCCGCTGCGCTAAATGCGATGTCCCTCGAGTAGCGAAGCACTGACTCGGTGAGATCCGGGTGTTCCGCTACTACCCGGTCCTCAACCATCTCCACGACAACTTGAATCAACTGCAGGGTTTCCTGAAGTGAGATTGAACGAAGTAGTTCCCTAGGTGCGCTTCCAAATACATCGGCCGCTACCCAGGGTTGGCTGGAAGGATCTTGATACCACTGAATGAAACTCGTTATGCCGTTTTGAGCAACAGAACCGATGGCAGCACGTCTTGCCGGCGGCATTGATCGATACCAGGGCAAAGTCTCATCCAGGCGACTCAGCGTCGCCGTTGCGAGCTCGCCAGCTATGGATTGCAGCCAGGCGAGATGCTTAGGCGTCTCCACCGGCCGATCCACTGGTGCCAGCGTTTACATCGTGAAGGCGGTACTTATCGATCGCCTGCTGTGGGACAGCACGGTCGATCTTGTCCTTTTCGACAAGCTGCTCAAGAATTCGCACCGCGATCGATGGACCATCAATCTTGAAGTGCCTTCTAGCAGCAGGTCTGGTGTCAGAGAAACCAAAACCATCCGCACCCAAAGTTGCAAAGGAACCTGGGACCCACGGCCTGATCATGTCTGGAACCGCGTGCATAAAGTCCGAGACACCTAGCTTTGGACCCTTTGCATCGGCCAGCTTCTGCGCAACGTAGGAAACTGGAGCCTCTTCGTTCGGGTAGAGGAACTTGCGCTCATCGGCAGCCAAGCCATCGCGGCGAAGCTCGCCCCAGCTGGTAACCGACCAAACATCGGCAGACACGCCCCACTCCAAAAGCAGTTGCTGTGCTTCTAGTGCCCATGGAACCGAGACACCCGAGGCAAGGATTTGAGCCTTGTGACCCTCGGCAGAGTTCTTGGAAATCAGGTGCATACCCCTCAGGATGCCATCGACATCGACATCTTCTGGCTCAGCAGGCTGAAGCATTGGCTCGTTGTAGACGGTGAGGTAGTACATGACGTTTGGATCTTGGTGCTTTCCGCCATACATGCGCTCAAGTCCCGCCTTGGTGATATGAGCAATCTCGTATCCATAGGCTGGGTCATAGGCAACTACCGCTGCGTTAGTGCTCGCAATAACCAGCGAGTGGCCATCGGCGTGCTGCAGGCCCTCACCGGTCAAAGTGGTTCGTCCGGCGGTAGCACCGATCATGAAACCACGAGCCATCTGGTCTCCGGCTAGCCAAATCTGATCAGCGGTTCGCTGGAATCCGAACATCGAGTAGAAGACATAAATCGGGATGATTGGCTGTCCGTGGGTGGCGTAGCTGGTTCCGGATGCAGTGAAAGCAGCCATTGAGCCAGCCTCGTTGATACCGGTGTGCAGGATCTGTCCGTTAGTCGCTTCCTTGTAGCTAAGCAGTAGGTCTCTATCAACCGACATGTACTTTTGGCCATTCGGGTTGTAGATCTTTGCGGTTGGGAAGAATGCATCCATACCAAAGGTGCGAGCCTCGTCCGGGATGATCATCTGAATGCGCTCACCGGTGCCATCTGATTTCAGTAGGTCCTTGAGCATTCGAACAAATGCCATGGTGGTCGCGACTTCTTGGTTACCTGATCCGGCACGTGGAACCGCGTATGCCTTCTCTTCCGGCAGTGCAAAATCAACGTACTTGGTCCTGCGCTCAGGTAGGTATCCACCGAGTTCACGGCGACGTTCGTGCATGTACTGGATTTCAGGGCTGTCGCTACCTGGGTTGTAGTAGGGCGGCTGATACGGGTCTGCCTCAAGCTGGGCGTCTGTAATTGGCACGCGCATGGCATCGCGGAAAGCCTTGAGGTTATCCAAGGTCATCTTCTTCATCTGGTGGGTAGCGTTTCTACCCTCAAAGCTCTTGCCAAGGCCATAGCCCTTGATTGTCTTGGCGATGATTACAGTTGGCTGGCCCTTGTGGCTCATGGCAGCCTTGTAGGCGGCATAGATCTTGTTGTAGTCGTGACCACCGCGCTTGAGGTCCCAAACCTGGTCGTCAGAGAGGTGTTCAACTAGCTGAAGAGCTTTCGGGTCACGGGCAAAGAAGTTCTCGCGAACAAACTTGCCGGACTCGGTCTTGTAGGTCTGGTAGTCACCATCTGGTGTGCGGTTCATCAGGTCAACTAGGGCGCCCTCGTGGTCGTTAGCCAAGAGGCTGTCCCACTCGCGGCCCCAGATGACCTTGATTACGTTCCAACCGGCACCGTGGAAAAAGGATTCAAGCTCCTGGATGATTTTGCCGTTGCCTCGAACTGGACCGTCCAGGCGCTGGAGATTTGCGTTGACAACGAAGGTTAGGTTGTCTAGCTGCTCATTGGCCGCTAGCTGCAGGGCTCCGCGGCTCTCAACCTCATCAAGCTCACCATCTCCTAGGAATGCCCAAACGTGCTGCCCGGAAGTGTCCTTGAAGCCACGACCCTCCAAGAATCGGTTGAACTGTGCCTGGTAGATCGCATTGATAGGCCCAAGTCCCATCGAAACCGTCGGGAACTGCCAGAAGTCAGGCATCAAACGTGGGTGCGGGTAGCTAGGAAGACCGCGGCCTGGCTTTGGACGGGACTTCTCCTGACGGAAATTGTCCATCTCGTCAGCGGAGATTCTGCCCTCAAGGAATGCTCTTGCGTATGGTCCAGGGGAGGCGTGGCCCTGGACGAAGATCGAGTCTGGCCCTTGTGGGTGGTCGTGACCTTTGAAGAAGTGGTTGAAACCAACCTCGTAGAGCGATGCGCTAGAGGCGAAAGATGAAATGTGGCCACCCACGGAGATGCCAGGTCGCTGAGCGCGGTGCACCATGACGGCGGCGTTCCAGCGCATCCAAGCACGGTAGGTGCGCTCGATTGCCTCGTCGCCTGGGAATTCAGGCTCATCCT
>CANESN010000085.1 GCA_947441105.1 Micrococcales bacterium | reverse complement strand
TGTTGTTCGTACCTGCGGTGCTAGGCATTGAAGCATTCGACCCGATGTCACAGGTCCTCTGGGCTGTGGTGTTTATCCTCGTTGGAACCGGACTCAACCTGCTTGGCACTAAAGCCCTAAAGGCAGTAGCAATTGGTGCCGTGATCATTGAGGTCATCGGCAGCATCGGTCTAGGCGCTTACCTATTGCTGTTCAAGCAGACTCAGCCAATCACCGTTATCTTCGAGAGCTTCGGCTCCGGCTACGGCGAAGGCCCATGGATCTGGAGCGGCCTGTTGGCTGCTGTTGCATTCGTAGGTTGGGCATTCGTCGGTTTCGAGAGCGCTGGAGACATCGCCGAAGAGGTGAAGAACCCAGAGCGTGCAGTTCCTAAGGCAATGATCTTCTCGATCTTGACCGTTGGCATCGTCGTTTTGTTCTCCGCTCTAGCCGTGATCTTGGCAATGCCTAGCATTGAGGCTGCGGTTAGCGGCGAATCTGTTGACCCAGTAGCAGACACCATCATCTTCCACCTCGGAGCTGAAGTTGTTGCTCCGCTGTTTGGAATGTTTGTGCTTGCATTCTTGGCCACCTTCGTGACCGCTCAGGCTGCCGCTTCCCGCGTTATCTGGAGCTACGCTCGCGACAACATGCTTCCTGGAAGCAAGGCACTGAGCAAGCTTTCCTCCGGTGCAAAGGTTCCAGCAAACGCGATCTTGATCACCGCAATCGTGCCGATTCTCGTGGTCTCGACCTCGCTGCTAGGCGCCGGTTACCAGGTGCTAGTACTGTTCGCAATCGCAGGTTTCTACATCTCGTTTGCGTTCCCAGTGCTGGGTCTAGCAAAGCGTCTATCCGATGGCAGCTTCAAGGCTGGCGAGTTCAACCTCGGCAAGTGGGCTAAGCCAATCACCTACGTGGCAGCGGTTTGGGTGCTATTCGAGCTGGTCAACATTGCCTGGCCTCGAGACACTGCCTCACCTTGGTACATCCAGTACGGAGTTGTACTGATCGTCGTGATCGTTTCACTGGTTGGTGTCTTGGCCTACTCTGCAAGAAAGAAGCAAATCCTGGCGAGCAACTCCTAATGTTCGCCTGGGGTAAGGATGGGTTCAGCAAAAATGCACAGCGCTAATTCGGCTGAACCCATCCCTACCCTGGATGCCAAGCAGTGGGGCCACATCAGGCACATCATCCGCCTGAGCAGACAGGCTCCGGGCGACTGGTCAGACATGGGTCCGTTTGATCCAACCAACGAGGGTGACGATGCCTATCGTTACCAACTTGCTTACATGGCCTACACCTTGGCCGTTGTGCAACAGCACTACCTCCCCGGATACCGGGAGCTATTCAAAGAGACCTTCCAGAAACTCATCGAGAAGATGATGCGCCACGATGTCTGGGGCTACTGGGAACTCACCAGTAAGGGCAGCAAAGTAATGGACCCAGACCTAGAGGTCTTGGTCGAAGGCTGGGTAGATCCTGTCGTAGGCAAAAATGTGATGTACAGCGGCCACCTCTTGATGATGGCGGGTCTCTACGAGATGCTCTACCGAGACGGTCGCTACAACCAAGAGGGTCACCTAACCTTCATGTGTCGCCCGCCATTTAGAGGCTTGGGGCCACAGGATTTCCCATATGACTTCCACAAACTGTCTTCGGTCATCGAAGCTGGTTTCGCCTCCTCACATGGAATGGGTTGCGAGTGTGAGCCCAATGGCGTCTTCGTCTACTGCAACCAGTTCGCGCTGATGGGTCTAAAGCTCTATGACCATGTGTTTGGCACAAACCGCTCGGCACAGCTCTTTAAGCAGTTCAAAGCTGCTTGGGGTAAGAAATCCAGCCTGTTCAAGCCTGCCGGGAGCGGATCACTCCCGGTGTTTTATGCCGTTCGTCAAGACGAAGTAATTACTGAGACCGGCCCTGACAACAAGGAGGCTGCATCGGTTGTTTCCTGGGGTCCAATGCTGCATATCTGGGAACCTGAGTATGTCGAAGGCCTTTACCCAAATGTGATTCGCGGGGTCAGGGTTCAGACCTCCGCAGGCTTTGGAGTTAGCCTCGAGCAATTCCACAGAACGCATCTGCAGTATCAAGAGAAGCCTTCAACAGACCTGGTAGATCCAATGATGCTCGGTGTCCACACCCACGGCATGCTTGGTTTGCTGGCCGCTGAGATGGGTGACGAAGAGACTAAAGCAGGTTTGCTTGCTCACGCCGACTCCAAGATGAACCCAACTTGGAAAGATGGCGGGCTGTTCTATCCGAGATGCGATGACCTCGATACCGAGAGCTATGTCACTTGCGTCACCGGTAATGCCCTAATCGCTGCCACCAGACTGGTGCCGAAGAATGGCTTGTCAAACCTGCTAAACAATCCTTGGAATGACCGTGAACTTTCGCTACCAACAATTTCGAACATCCCGTATCCAAAAGTTTTGGTGACAAGGGCAATCTCCGATGACTCTGGTATCCAGTTCGATCTAGAACTGGGTTCTGAGCAATCCGAATCTTTTGAGTATGAGGTTTCGAACCTGAAGCCAGGCGCAAAGTATGAAATCAGCATTGTCTCCTCTAGCGGGACCGAAGTCCGTTCACATGCTGCCGATTCTGCTGGCCAGCTAAGGCTCCCGCTGGTGATTTCTGGGCTAGTTTCGATTTCGATTCTGGTCTCAGACGTCTAAATTGTCACAAATTCGGTCTGTAGCGGTGTCTAATTGATAAAAAACCAAGTTTGGGATAGTTTTTCTGTATACATTTGGAGTCGAAGAGGACTGCGAGGTGAGGCATTCAATGGATAACGAATATTTAGTGCAGGTTATCTCGCGTAGAGATTTGATCACCGGCAAGATTGTCGAATTCAAGCTCGCCCCCGCCGGCGGCTCAGCTCTGCAAACCTGGGAGCCAGGTGCTCACATTGAACTCAACCTGCCGTCTGGTTTGGTAAGACAGTATTCACTCTGCGGTGATCCAGCCGATGAATTTTTCACCATTGCTGTTTTGAAAGAAGAGCAATCTCGTGGTGGCTCAATCGAGATTCACGAACAGCTAAACGTTGGCGATCAAATCTCAGTTCGTGGCCCAAAGAATCACTTCAAGCTTGTGCCGGGAGCCAAGACTGTTTTTGTTGCGGGCGGTATTGGAATAACACCGCTACTACCGATGATGCGCAAGCTCTCTCAAGACGGCAGGCCTTGGGCTCTGCACTACGGCGGTAAATCACTCGCAGCACTCGCTTACCTCGATGCCCTGCAGTTGATGGATGGCAACGAAATCAACATTTACCTGAAGAACGAAACCCGAAGAATTCCAGTTCTGGATGTGATGTCCGATTTATCTGCAAGCGATGTTGTTTACGTCTGTGGCCCCGAGTCGATGATCGACGAGGTAGAGGAGACTGGCGCAAAGCTAGGCATCCCAGTTCACCTTGAGCGCTTTGGCCCGGTTGCTGGCCAAGCCCCGACTGCCACCGGCGAATCGTTTGAGGTTGAGTTGGCCCGGACCGGAACGGTGCTCACCGTTCCTGAAGACACCCGACTTATTGACATCGTCAGAACCGTGGTTCCAAGCGTGCCGTTCTCCTGCGAGGAGGGCTACTGCGGTTCTTGTGAAACCGGTGTTCTTGAAGGTGTACCAGATCACCGTGACAGCATTCTCTCCCCGGAGGAGAAGGAAGCCAACGAGTGCATGATGATTTGCGTTGGCCGCTCAAAGACAGCTCGATTAGTTCTCGATCTCTAATTCCCAAGGAGGAACCATGTCAGATCAAAAGCCAAACCTAGGCTTTACCCTCTCAGACCCCGAGTTTTGGAACCGAAGTGACCAGGACGAAGCTTTTCGCTCGCTTCGAGAGCAGGCACCTGTCTCATGGCACGAGGAAATTGCATCTGAGTGGTTTCCAGAGGGCGGCAGAGGTTTCTGGTCAGTGGTTCGTCACGCCGAGGTGACTCAAGTCAGCAAGGACCAGGAGACCTTCACCTCGGGATTCGGTACCGAAATCGTCGACATGACTCCTCTCGAGCAGGCAACCTTCGGTGGCATGCTCAACATGCACGCACCGCAACATGCCAAGTACCGCTCCATCGTGAATCGAGTTCTCACGCCGAGAACCGTTGAAGCAATGTCTGAGGATATCGATCGCCAAGCGGTTGCTGCCATCAACCGAGTTGTTGAGAAAGGCAGTGCTGACTTTGTTGTCGACATCGTCGGTGACTATCCTGCCCAGATTATTGGTGACCTGCTCAGCGTCCCAGAGTCGGATCGTGCACCACTAATTGACCTCACGGTCCAGGCTCTATCCGCTTATGGAACCCAACAGGCCTATACCTCTTACCTCGAGATCATCGCCTATGCCCTTGGACTCATTGATGAGGTCAGAAAATCTGGCCATGACGACAACTTCCTGGGTCGTCTGCTCACCGCCGAGGTGGATGGCGAGTCAATGTCAGATCAAGACATCGCAATCTTCTTCGCACTGCTGCTAACCGCAGGAATCGAGACCACCGCTTCGACTTTGGCCACTGGCTTCTATGGCCTTAGCCTTCACCCAGAACGACGAGTAGAGCTGCAGAACAACTTCGATCAGCTAGCTCCGGCGGCGGTGGAAGA
>CANESN010000084.1 GCA_947441105.1 Micrococcales bacterium | reverse complement strand
CGCTTCTCCCGGTGTGTCGATTCTTACGACCGCATCAAACACAATGGTCTGCTTGCCGTTCTCCGATTCAGCAGAAGGCTTAGCGGTCACGCGAACCGTCTTTGGAGTTAAGCCGTGGTTGAGAACCTCAATGCCCTCAAAGCTGAACTCTTCAGTTCCGTCAATCCCCAAAGAATCTGCAGTCTCGCCCTTTGGGTACTGCAGTGGCAACACACCCATACCAATCAGGTTGCTGCGGTGAATGCGCTCAAAGCTCTCAGCGACAACGACGCGGATTCCAAGCAGGCTCGTGCCCTTAGCTGCCCAGTCTCGAGAGGACCCCGAACCGTACTCTTTACCGGCGAGTGCAACAAGAGGGACTCCCTGCTCTCGGTAGTTCTCGGCTGCGTCAAAGATGAATGCCTGAGGAGCGTCGCTCTGCGTGAAGTCCCGGGTGTAGCTTCCCTCAACGTCAGTTAGCAGCTGGTTGCGAAGACGAATGTTAGCGAACGTGCCTCGAATCATCACCTCGTGGTTACCGCGGCGCGAGCCGTAGCTGTTGAAATCAACCCTTGCAACACCGTGCTCGGTTAGGTAGCGACCAGCAGGCGAATCAGCCTTGATCGATCCGGCTGGAGAGATGTGGTCAGTGGTTACCGAGTCGCCAAGCTTCACCAAAACCCTTGCACCAGAAACATCAGTCACTGGCAAAGGCTTTAGCTGCATGTCGTCGAAGTAAGGGGCTTTTTTGACATAGGTCGACTTCTCGTCCCATTCAAAGATTGCACCCTTAGGTGTTGGTAGTGACTTCCAGTGAGCGTCACCTTCGAAAACTGAGGCGTACTGAGTGGTAAACATCTCAGAGTTGATCGAGGAATCGATTGTGCGCTGAACTTCTTCTGGAGTTGGCCAGATGTCGGCTAGGAAAACATCGTTACCGGATGTGTCTTGACCCAAAGCTTCTGTATCGAAATCAAAGTCCATGGTTCCGGCCAAGGCGTAAGCAATAACCAACGGTGGGGACGCGAGGTAGTTCATCTTCACGTCTGGGTTGATTCGACCCTCAAAGTTTCGGTTTCCAGAAAGCACAGCGGTAACAGCTAGATCGTTCTGGTTAATCGCCTCAGAGATCTCCTCTGCTAGCGGACCTGAGTTGCCAATACAGGTGGTGCAGCCGTAGCCAACCAGGTTGAATCCGAGAGCGTTTAGATCGTCGGTAAGACCAGCCTTCTCGTAATACTCGGTAACCACCTTGGAGCCTGGAGCCAATGAGGTCTTCACCCAAGGCTTAGCCTTTAGCCCCTTGGCAACAGCGTTTCGAGCAACTAGGCCTGCGGCCAGCATCACAGACGGGTTCGAGGTGTTCGTACAAGAGGTGATTGAGGCGATGGTTACTGCGCCGTTGTCAATTTTGTAATCCTTACCCTTGACGCTAGCTGGCTTTGACTTGACGTTTGAGTAGGTCCTGATCGCGGTGTCGAATGCACTTTTTGACTTGCTGAGCTCAATGCGGTCCTGGGGACGCTTTGGTCCTGCGATGCTAGGAACCACGGTCGAAAGGTCTAGCTCCAGGTATTCACTGAAAACAGGTTCAATGCTTGGATCGTGCCATAGCCCCTGGGCCTTGGAGTAAGCCTCAACTAGAGCAATCTCGTGCTCGGTGCGACCGGTAATTCTTAGGTAGTCCAAGGTGACTTCGTCAATCGGGAAGATTGCGACGGTGGATCCAAATTCAGGAGACATGTTTCCGATGGTCGCTCGGTTAGCCAGAGGCACCTTTGACACACCAGTGCCATAGAACTCAACGAACTTGCCAACAACGCCGTGCTTGCGCAGCACCTCGGTAATGGTGAGCACAACGTCGGTTGCAGTTGCTCCAGTAGGAATCTGACCGGTTAGCTTGAAGCCGACAACCTTTGGAATCAGCATGGATACCGGCTGACCCAACATTGCGGCCTCGGCCTCGATGCCGCCAACACCCCAACCAAGAACACCCAGACCATTAACCATGGTGGTGTGCGAATCGGTTCCAACGCAGGAGTCCGGGTAGGCAACCAATTCCCCGTTGACCTCACGAGTCATGACCGTACGCGCCAGATACTCGATGTTAACCTGGTGCACAATTCCAGTCCCAGGAGGAACCACCTTGAAATTATCGAAGGCGGTCTGACCCCAGCGCAGGAACTGGTAGCGCTCTGCATTGCGCTGGTATTCAAACTCAACGTTTCGCTCCGCGGCATCAGCGGTACCAGAGACATCAATAACTACCGAGTGGTCAATGACCATTTCCGCTGGAGCAAGCGGGTTAATCTTCTGAGGATCTCCCCCGAGGGCGGCAACTGCTTCGCGCATGGTCGCTAGGTCGACGATGCAAGGAACACCGGTGAAGTCCTGCATAATCACTCGGGCAGGGGAAAACTGAATCTCGGTGTCTGGCTCGGCGGTTGGATCCCAATTCACCAAAGCGTTTACGTGGTCACGGGTAACGTTCGCGCCATCCTCGGTGCGAAGCATGTTTTCCAAGAGAATCTTGAGACTGTAGGGCAGCTTGTCCACACCAAGTTCAGGCATGGAGAAGTACTTATAGCTCTTTTCGCCAACCGAAAGATGCTTAGCGGAATTGAAGCTGTTGCTCATGACTGAATCTCCTGATGTTTTCCTTGACTAATTTACTGCTTTTCTAAGGTGTTGAGGCGCTTAAGCATCACCCAGGTGAGCACCAACAAACCCGCGTAAGCTGGCGCGCCAAGTACGACCTTTGAAGCGGCTAAAAGCTCAACTTGACCCGAGTAGTACAGCGGCAGTTGCACCAGTAGCCTGAGTCCGAAAAAGCCCACCCATACCAGAGTCACAAGCCGTGCCCTGCGATAAACAACCTTGTTCTTGCGCCAATTCTGAAATCCAAACAGCAACTGAGCAACAAAGCCCATGATCGGGTATCGAATAATTACCGAGAGCAACAAAACCGATCCATACGCTGCGTTTGTATAGAAACCAGGGATGAAGTAGTCCTGGGCGTTCCCACCATCCCGAAGGGCAAGGAAAGCGGCTAGGGCGATAGCGAGAGCTCCGGCAATTGCTTGGGTTACCGGCTGTTTTCTGAAAATTCTGATCAGGATAAAAAGCGAGGCCAGTGCACTTGCAACAGAAACACTTGCCACAGCGGATTTGGTGACTGCAAAAACAACTGAGAACGAGAAGGCCGGCACAATAGATTCAGCGATGCCAAGGGGGCCGCCAATGGCATCCAACAGCGACTGGCGCGAGATGCTTGGACCGTTCTCGCTTTGAGAAATGCCTAGCTTTTTGGCAATTCGTTCGGAATCACTCACTGCTGCACCGGGATACTCAGTGGTAGAAGGTCACCGGGAGGCAGTGGCGTCTCTCCCCTACTAACACAAACGGATCTGAACAGTTCAACTAAGGCTTGGTATCTCGGCGGGTGTGAAAGGTCGGGGCCACTCAAAACTCCGCGCAAAAACCAGCGCGGACCATCTACACCCAAGAATCTTGACTCCCGCAGCAGGCGTAAGCCATCTTCGACCACTGGAACGCCGGCTTTGATCTCGGGACCGAGAGCTCCGTCAAGGCGTTCTACCGAGCCACCCTGATCGATTACCGCCTGCTCAATGGCAGCCATAGTCGGCTCCCACAAGCCATCAATCTTGCTGGCAGCAAAAGCTTGCAGCTGAAGTTTGTGGCCATCCTCTTCCAACGTGATTGCGACGACGCGCTTATTGACCTCATCGACATCAGCGCGAACAATCAGTCCTGGCTTTGGGGCAATACGGATCGAATCGAAGTCCAGGTAAGGCGTTAGCAGGCCAATCTCAGAGATGTCAAACGGTCCGTTTGATTCCCTGTCGAATGGGGCAATCTTTGGCACTAGTTCTTACCGCTCGATCCAAAGCCAGTTTCCCCACGGGTACTTTCTGGAAGTGCGGTGACTGCGATGAAGTTTGCGTGCTCAACTTTTTGGAACACCAACTGAGCAATTCTGTCACCGACTGCAATTGGGAAGTCTTCAGCCGAGGTATTCAACAGGGTAACCATGACTTCCCCTCGGTAACCTGCGTCAACAGTGCCGGGAGTATTCAAGACGGTGATTCCGTACTTTGCTGCCAAACCACTTCTCGGGTGAACTAAACCCACGTAACCATCAGGCATAGCGATTTTGATACCGGTCTTCACCAGCGCACGCTGGCCAGCGGCAAGCACCAACTCTTGCGTCGAGCGTAGATCACAGCCGGCATCGCCAGGCTTTGCGTAAAAAGGCTCGAACCCAGGTTCGGCAACAATAAGAACTTCGAAACTCACCCCTAGAGCGTAATCTATTGAAGTGCAAACCCTGCAATTTGAAGAACGCCTATACCCATCGGTCGGCATGTACTTGGCATATTCACTTCTGACACCCATGGTGGCGCTGGTTGCAGCCCCCTTCGGTTGGACCCTAGCCCTAACACTTGGAGCCACAACTTTCGTTGCATGCCTGGTTCTAGCCTCGGTGCTAAGCCCGCTGGTAGTAGTTGATGGGGTGCGGCTGATTGCCGGAAAAATGTCAATCCCGCTTGAGGCGATTGGTGAAGCAACTGAAGTATCGACGCAAGATCTTAGAAGTGAGCTTGGCCCATTACTTGACGCAAGAGCTCAGCTGCTGGTTCGCGGGGATATCAAGACTGCG
>CANESN010000083.1 GCA_947441105.1 Micrococcales bacterium | reverse complement strand
GGATGAGCGCGCCTCAGCCATTGCATCAAGCGCAGCGTTTGCGCCTGCTACGTAGGCTGCGTGGTGCTTCGAGTGGTGCAATTCCATGATGCGGGCCGAGATGTGAGGCTCAAGGCTTGCGTAGTCGTAGCTGAGCTCTGGAAGGGTGTAGGTCATTTGTTGCTCCTTAGTTTTCATCCAATAAATCTGTAATCGCACTCTCGGTATCTGGAATTCCCAAATCCTGAGCCTTTCTATCGGCGGTAGCCAATAAGCGACGAATCCTGCCGGCAATCGCATCCTTGGTCATCGGCGGATCTGCCAAACGACCAAGTTCATCAAGCGATGCATCGCGGTGTTGCAGGCGAAGCTCCCCTGCGTATTTGAGGTGCTGCGGCGCATCAGGACCCAATATCTCAAGAGCACGCTGGACACGAGCTCCAGCGGCAACGGCTGCCTGCGCGCTGCGGCGAAGATTCGCATCGTCAAAGTTTGCTAGTCGGTTAGCCGCTCCCCTGACCTCGCGTCGGTTTCGAAGCTCTTCCCACTTCACAACCTGGTCGGTACATCCCATTTGCTTCAGGACTTCGGTAATGCCCTCGCCATCACGAATCACCACGCGGTAAACGTTTCTTACCTCACGCGCCTTTGCGCTAACGCCGAGGCGTCTTGCAACGCCGACCAGCGCCATTGCGGATTCATTTCCAGGGGCAGTGATCTCAAGCGAGGTGCTTCTACCCGGATCGGTCAGCGTGCCGTGAGCCAAGAATGCTCCGCGCATAATTGCACGAGCTTCGTCCATCGTTGAGCTCACCAAAGTAGCCGGTAAGCCGCGGACCGGTCGTCCTCGGTTATCGATTAGGCCGGTTTGGCGAGCCAAAAGCTCACCGTCTTTCAGGACGCGAATCTGGTAACCGCTGTGCTTGCGCAATCCTCCAGCCGAAACCACCGACAGCTCGGAGTGAATGCCATAGAGTTCCAAGATTGCTCTGGACATGCGTCGAGCCAGCGCCGCGCTGTCTAGCTCTACCTCAATCGCTATGCGACCAGAGATCAGGTGCAATCCGCCACAGAATCGCAAAATGGTAGCCAGCTCAGCCGCTCGCTCGAGACCCTTACCTAGCGGAGTGCGGGCAAGCTCTTCTTTGATCTCTTGCGTTAGTGCCATTTCTTACTCTCTACCCAAATCTCGGTGCTTGACCGAGATTCTGACATCGGCCTCATCCGCAAGGATTTCGGCAATTCGGTTTGCAATTGCTACTGAGCGGTGCTTGCCGCCGGTGCATCCAATTGCGATGGTTGCAAAGCGCTTGTTCTCGGTTCTGTAACCGGCCAAGGTAGTTCTCAGCACGGCCGAATAGTTGGTTATGAAATCCTGGACCCCAGGCTGTGCCAAAACGTATTCGGACACCGGCGCATCGTTTCCGGTCATGGCGCGAAGCTCGTCCTGCCAGTGTGGATTTGGTATGAATCTGGCATCCGCTACCAAATCGGCATCGGTTGGAATGCCATATTTGAATCCAAAGCTCATGACATTGACCTTTAGCCCCTTGGCATTTGTGGCAAATGCTTCGGCAACACGGTTTGTCAGCTGGTGAACATTCAATTCAGTCGTGTCAAAAACAATGTCAGCCATCTCGCGAAGTGCTAAAAGCTCCTGGCGCTCGGCGGCAATTCCATCCACGATGGTTCCTTCACCCTGGAGCGGGTGTGGTCGCCGAACCGCTTCAAAGCGCTTCACAAGTGCGCTGTCTTCTGCCTCCAGGAAGAGCAACTGAACGTTGACATCCCTCGTGCGCAGCTGTTCGATGTTGCCGATTAGCTCATTAAAGAACTCTCCTCCGCGAACATCGATGATTACCGCAATACGCGGGAGATTCGCCTTGCTGAGAGAGAAGAGGTCGGAAATCGGACCTAGTAACTGGGGTGGAAGGTTGTCGATGACATACCAGCCCTGGTCCTCCAAAGCGTTGCCAACGGTGGATCGACCTGCGCCCGACATGCCGGTTACGATTAGCAGCTCCGGCTTGCGTGTCGTCTCCATGTCACCCCTTGTTTTATGCGCTACCCAAGGTTAGTGCTTCGGCGTGTCGCGCAAGATAACAATTCAAGAATCGCTGAGTGCTTTTAGGACAATTTCTGCAATTTTTGGACCAAATCCGGGTAGCTGAGAGATCTCCTCAGCGCTAGCTGATTTGATTCGCTTCAGTGATCCAAATTTGCGAAGCAGCAATCTTGCTCTTCGCTCCCCTAGCCCATCGATCTCGAGCAGTTGGCTGGAGATGGATTTTGACCTGGATGCTCGTTGCGCTGTGATTGCAAAACGGTGAGCCTCATCGCGGATTCGCTGCAGCAAAAAAAGCTCTTCGCTGGTTCTTGGGAGAATCAGCGGGAAATCATCACCGTCTGTGTAGATCTCCTCTAGACGCTTTGCCAAAGTTGCGATTGTGATGCCCTCGACACCTGAGTCTTGAATCGCTCTCATGGCGGCATTTCGCTGCGGAAGGCCGCCGTCGATGAGCATCAGAGATGGTCGGTAGCTGAACTTTTCCCCCTGATCGTCCTGGGCAAGGTACTTCAACCTGCGCATCAAGACCTGGTAAATCGATTCGGTATCGTCTGCGGTTTCTAGGTTAAAGCGACGGTACTGGTCTTTCTTCGGAAGGCCATCCTCGAATACCACCATGGAACCCACGGTGCCAGTGCCTCCAAGGTGAGAGATGTCATAGCACTCGATGCGTAGCGGAGCATTTTTCATCCTGAGGCTGCGCTGGATTCCGGAGAGTGCGTCTGCTCTGGCTGTGAAGTCGGCTGAGCGCTTGAGCTTGTAGCTCTTTAGGGCGTGAGAGGCATTGGTGCCAGCAGTCTCAAGCAGCTTCGCCTTATCTCCCCTGGTCGGGTTTAGCACCTCGACCTTTGAACCGCGAAGTTCGCCGAGCCACTGCTCCAACTCTTTAGCGTCGTTTGGTTTGGTGCTGACCAATAGCTGTTTTGGAACTTCCAGGTGCTGGCTGGTCTTCGATGGTGTGTATAGCTCTTGAATCACGTATTCCATAAGCTCTGAATTACTTCGGTCCAGCTCAAGGTCGACCACCATGGACCGATTACCTCGGATACGACCACCGCGAATAAAGAAAACCGAAACCGCAGCGCTCAGTTCGTCTCGAGCGATGCTTATTAGATCCGCATCGGTTTTGTCGTCAAAGACCAAAGTGCTTTTCTCTAGAACCTTTTCTAGGGCGAAGACATCGTCTCTAAGCTGTGCCGCAAGCTCATAGTTTTGATCTTCGGAGGCCTTTTTCATGCGCGAGCTGAGCTCTTTTATGTAGCTCTCATCTCCACTTGCTAAAAAGTCTCCGAGTCTTTTGGCAAGGGCTTTGTGATCGGGTTGACTGATGCGGTCAACACAGGGTGCTGAGCACTTACCGATGTCGGCAAGTAGACACGGCCGATTCTGCTGCTTGGCTCGCTGGAAGATTCCAGCGGTGCAGCTTCGAACTGGGTAAACCTTGAGCAAGGTGTCTAACGTTTCACGAATCGCCCAAGCCTGGGTATAGGGCCCCAAAACCCTTGCACCTTTGATTTCTCGATTGCGGGTAATAAATGCCCTTGGAACCGCATCGCTAACCGTTATAGCGAGATAGGGATAGCTCTTGTCGTCTTTGAAGCGAACGTTGAAGGGTGGATCGAACTCCTTGATCCACATAAATTCAAGCTGCAGAGCTTCATACTCGCTTGGAACAATGGTCCATTTCACGTCCCTGGCAGCAAGCAACATGCGCTGGGTGCGTTCGTGCAGTGATGCCAAAGGCCCGAAGTAATTACTTAGCCTTGCCCTAAGGTTCTTGGCTTTTCCGACGTAGAGAACTCGACCTGATTCATCAACAAAGCGATAGACACCTGGTTCAGTTGGTATCTCGCCGGTTGATGGCCGAAAGGCTAGGTCGTTGGCCATCTTTAGCCCAGAATCTCCGCCAGGTACTTTCCGGTGTGACTCTTTTTGACCTTGGCTACAGCCTCTGGAGTCCCCTCGGCAATAACCAAACCTCCACCTGAGCCACCCTCGGGACCTAGGTCTATTACCCAGTCCGAGCATCTAATCACATCGAGGTTGTGCTCAATGACGATTACGGTGTTGCCCTTCTCGACTAGACCAGAAAGCACAATCAGGAGCTTCCGGACGTCCTCGAAGTGCAGGCCGGTGGTTGGCTCATCGAGCACGTAAATGGTTTTACCGGTCGATCTGCGCTGGAGTTCAGTTGCCAACTTCACACGCTGAGCCTCACCACCGGAAAGCGTGGTTGCGCTTTGTCCCAGGGTCACATAACCCAGACCGACATCCACCAGGGTATTTAGATACCTGGCTATGGAGTTGATTGGCGCAAAGAACTCAGCGGCCTCGCTGATTGGCATATTTAGCACATCGCCAATCGACTTTCCCTTGTACTTCACCTGGAGGGTCTCGCGGTTGTAGCGCGCACCCTTGCAGTCCTCACACATCACATAAACATCCGGTAGGAAGTTCATCTCGATACGAATGGTTCCATCGCCCGCACAGGTCTCACAGCGACCACCCTTGACGTTGAAGGAGAAGCGTCCCTGCAGGTAACCGCGAACCTTTGACTCCTGGGTATCTGCAAACAGCTTGCGGACGTGGTCGAAAACACCGGTGTAGGTTGCTGGGTTTGATCTAGGGGT
>CANESN010000082.1 GCA_947441105.1 Micrococcales bacterium | reverse complement strand
TTGCCATCTCCAGAAATGGTCATAACGTCACCCTCAAGCACGCATTTAGCGCCCATCATCGGCAGAATTCTTTCAAACTCCGCTCCAACCTGGGTTGTGACCTTGGGCCAATTTGGGATACGAACACTGCCACCTGCAACCATTGCGGCTGCGAGAAATGGCCCGGCGTTTGAAAGATCCGGCTCAACGACCTTTCGGCCACCAGCAATAAACCCCGGCTCAACCCGCCAGGTGCGCTCATCGATGGTCTTGGCATCCACCCCACGCTGACGCAGTGTCTCAAGCGTCATTTCAATATGTGGCAGCGATGGCAATTCCTCACCGGTGTGCCGAAGTGTCAAACCCTGCTCGAATTTGGCAGCCACCAAAAGCAGTCCCGAAACAAACTGGCTGGAGGAAGATGCGTCAATTGCAAGTTCGCCACCTAGCACTCTGCCGGTCCCTAGAACCTTGAAGGGAAGCGAGTCAGATTCTGCAGCCACCTCAATGCCGAGTGCTCGAATGGAATCAATGGTGGTGTGCATCGGACGACGCCTTGCACCTTCGTCTCCGTCAAACGCAATTTCACCGGTTGCGAGCATGCTCAGTGGTGGCACAAAGCGCATCACGGTTCCGGCTAGGCCGCAATCTATAGTTGCTGGACCAAAAAGGGGCTGAGGAGTAACCAAAAGGTCATCGCCCTGCCACTCAAACTCAATACCCAACGACTCAAGGGCTGAGATCATGAGGCTTGAATCCCTTGACACCAAAGGTGCAATCAAAAGAGTTGGTTCGCTGGCAATGGCAGACAGAAGAAGTTCGCGATTAGTGAGTGATTTTGAACCGGGAAGGGCAACCGTGGCATTGATGTTTTGCCCTTGCGGGGCTGGCCAATACGGGTGCAAAGAAGTCATTAGGTCAAAGATACCTAATCTCAGCGAATCCTGCCCTCTGGAACTTCTCACGTCCCAATACGCATTGCAACTGTTCGACCAGGCTTTACTCTGCCCAACCAACAAAACCCCAATAGACTGGGTGCAAATGCAGAATCCCAAGTCCGAGAAACTAATCTCGTTTGAAACCCAAGCCCTCCCTCTTATGCCACAGCTTTACGGTGCCGCGCTGCGCTGGACCCGTAACCCAAGCGATGCGGAGGATTTGGTTCAAGAGACTTTTGCAAAGGCCTATGGCGCTTGGGGAAAGTTTGAGCAGGGCACGAACCTAAAAGCCTGGCTTTTTAGAATCATGACCAACACCCACATCAACCTCTACAACAAGCGTGCCAAAGACCAAGCTAAGACCGCGCTAGATGATTTGGAGGACTGGCAGGTTGGTATGGGGGAGTCACTCACCACCTCCAACACGCGCAGCGCAGAAGCGGTCGCGATGGATAACCTGCCGTCTAAAATCATCCGCGATGCACTAGATCAGATTCCTGACGAGTTCAGAATGGTGGTTTATTACGCGGTGGTAGAGGGATTGCCATACGCCGAAATAGCCGAAGTTATGGATACTCCGGTGGGAACCGTAATGTCCAGATTGCATCGCGGGAAGAAAATGCTAAAAACTTTGTTGACAGATTATGCAAAGCAAGAAGGTTACCGAGTTGAGGAGGAGGAAAAGTGAATCCAGTTGACTGCGAAGACGTCAAGCGCAACGTGCACGAGTTCCTCCACGCCCAGATGCAAAGCGATCAGCAAGAGGACATCACCGCTCACCTTGCCAACTGCGAGTCCTGCGAAGAGCACTACGACATTGAGGTTGTTTTCAACCAGGTAATCCAGCGCTCCTGCGATGAGGCTCCAGCCGAAGAGCTAGCCCAGCGCGTTATGCAGCGACTACGCGAAGTTCAGGATCACGACTGATCTTGTGGCTCAGTAAGCCCTAGCCACTCAAACCAACCGCGGTTTAGTACCAACCAAGCAACCAGTCCATAGCCAACCTGTCCAGGTAGGCCTCTCGGGTTTGCGCTAGTTTCCTGTTGCCAACCCTCGTGCTCGCGAAGCGGCTTAAAGCAATCAACATACGGAATTTGGCGTCTTCTTACGACGTCCTCGAAACCTGCTGACAGGTGCTCGATTTCGTGATCTGTCTCTGGATCTCCCGATGGAGTTGGTCCAACCACAAAAACCTTTACGCCCTCGCGCAGGGCATCGTCCAGTAGCGAAGCCAGATTCAACCGGGACCTAGAGATCGTGACCTGAGCCTTGACGTCCTGAGAGCCGAGTGCCAAAACCAGGTAGTTCTCGGTTTGCGGGGTGAAACGAGGCATCGCTTCGCTTTTCCAGCGCTCTAACAGGTCAGAGGTGCTCTCACCAACCATTGCCAGCGGGAAGAATGCAACATCCTCGCCCTGCGGCAATCTAGCCTGCACGCGGCCCAACCAGCCAAGTCCCTTGGGGTCGCCAGATGCGGTGAGTAACTCATCACCCAAGATAACAACCCGTAGAGAGCGCATTAGTCCTGGAATGCTCGCTGGACCAGGTCAGCCTGCTCGGCTGCGTGACGCTTAGCAGAACCAGATGCCGGAGATGCCGAAGCTGGTCTTGCAACCGGAGTGAAGTTGATGCCGTACTTAGGCATGAACAGACCCATGTAGGTCCAAGGACCCTGGTTTAGCGGCTCATCCTGAACCCAACGCAACTGTGCGTTCGGGAACTGTGCGATGGCAGCCTGCATCTCTGCAACCGGAGTCGGGTAGAGCTGTTCAACACGAACAATTGCGGTCTGGCCGTCATTTCGCTTTTGGCTTTCAGCCAAAAGATCCCAGTAGACCTTGCCCGAACAGAACAGCACCTTGGTGACCTTTGAGGCATCGAGGTTTTGCTCATCATTGATTACTGGACGGAAGCTTCCGGTGGTGAAGTCCTCAACCGCAGAGGATGCTGCCTTTAGGCGGAGCATCGACTTAGGGGCAAAGACAATCAAAGGACGCTTTGGCGAGGTAAATGCCTGGCGACGAAGCAGGTGGAAGTGCGATGCCGGGGCTGATGGCTGAGCAACGGTCATGTTGTTCTCAGCACACAGCTGCAAGAAACGCTCGATTCTTGCTGATGAGTGGTCAGGACCCTGACCCTCGTAACCGTGAGGCAATAGCAATACCAATGATGAGAACTGGTTCCACTTCTGCTCGGCAGACGAAATGAATTCATCAACCACGGTCTGGGCACCATTCACGAAGTCACCGAACTGGGCTTCCCAAAGGGTTAGTGAGTTTGGATCTTCGACCGAGTAGCCGTACTCGAAGCCCATCACCGCATATTCGCTCAGCAGCGAGTTGTAGACCTGGAACCTGGCCTGCTGCTCGGAGATGTACTGCAGTGGCATCCACTCCTGGCCGGTTAGGCGATCGTGGAAAGATGCGTGACGCTGCACGAAGGTGCCTCGTCTAGCATCCTGGCCGGATAGGCGAACTTTTACGCCCTCAACCAGTAGCGAACCAAATGCCAAAAGCTCACCGAATCCCCAGTCGATGCCACCCTCACGGCTCATCTCAACGCGCTTTTGTAGGAGCTGAGCAAGCTTTGGGTGAACGCTGAAACCTTCAGGCTGGTTTGCGTGAGCATTACCAATGGCCTCAACCATTTCCTTGGCGATGGCCGTTGGGCGAACCAACTGCTGCTTCTCGCTCGCGGTGGTACCAATGCCAGCTGGGCGCTCTTGCAGCTCTACCGGCCTACTCATAGCTTCGTGGACATCGATAAATGCCTGCTCTAAGCTCTGCTGGAACTGCAGGTTAGCGGCATCAAACTCTTCCTGAGTGATATCGCCCCTACCGATTAGGTTCTCCATGTAAAGGGTTCGAACGCTGCGCTTGTGCTCGATCAGGTTGTACATCAGCGGCTGGGTCATCGAAGGGTCATCGCCTTCGTTGTGGCCGCGGCGGCGGTAGCAAACGATGTCGATCACTACGTCCTTCTTGAATTCCTGACGGTATTCAAATGCCAACTTGGAAACTCGAACCACTGCCTCAGGGTCATCACCATTGACGTGGAAGATTGGGGCCTGAATCGCCTTGGCCACATCGGTTGAGTAAACCGAGGTTCTGGAGTCTTTTGGCAAGGTGGTAAATCCAACCTGGTTGTTCACCACGATGTGGATTGTGCCACCAACCTTGTAACCCTCAAGCTGGCTCATCTGCATGGTCTCTGGGACAACGCCCTGGCCAATGAATGCTGCATCTCCGTGGATTAGAACCGGAAGCACCGGGTAGGTCTCTGGGTTGCCCAGAGCATCCTGCTTGGCGCGAACGATTCCCTCAAGAACCGGGTTTACCGCTTCTAGGTGAGATGGGTTTGCGGCCAGTGAAACCTTCACGGAAGTGCCATCGCTAAAGGTCGCAACACCTTCGGTGCCCATGTGGTACTTCACATCTCCCGAGCCCTGAACGCTGTTGAGATCGGTAGAACCTTCAAACTCGCGGAACACCTGACCGTAGGTCTTACCCGCGATGTTAGTGAGCACGTTTAGGCGACCGCGGTGCGCCATACCAATTGCAACCTCGCTCATGCCGGCGTGAGCTGCCTGCTGCAGAATCTCGTCCAGCGACGGAATCAGCGACTCGCTACCTTCGAGCGAGAAGCGCTTCTGTCCGACGAACTTGGTCTGCAGGAAGGTCTCAAATGCCTCGGCCTCGTTTAGCTTGTTCAGAACTCTGAACTGCTCTTCCTTGGTTGGCTTTTGGTATGGGAGCTCAAGTTTCTC
>CANESN010000081.1 GCA_947441105.1 Micrococcales bacterium | reverse complement strand
GATATCAAGGATGTAAAATCGAAGAAGATTTACAACCACAGACTATTTGCGTCATTTATTCTGAAAAGACAGGAAAAACATTGTTGGATTCGAAGAAAATTCAGGACTTTCCGGTTCTCGATGAGTTGGACCGCTCAATCCTTGCCCTGCTGGCTCAAAACGGGCGCATATCTAACGCCGAACTAGCTGAGCAGGTTGGGCTTGCGCAGTCCACCTGCCTTGGTCGAGTTAGGTCACTGGTTCAGTCCGGGGTCATTACATCTTTCACGGCCGAGATTGCCCCTGAGGCTCTTGGACTGCAACTGCAGGCGCTGATTTCTGTAACTCTTAGGGCAGGGGCTAGGGCTAACCTGAGCGAGTTCATGGCCCAAATGCGCAATAACCCGCAGGTCATTCAGATCTTTTTCCTGGGCGGAGCCGAGGATTTCATTGTTCACGTGGCGGTGCGAAACTCCGACGAGGTTAGGGAGTTTGTGCTCGAGCAACTCTCTAATAACGCATCGGTTGCCAACACCAGAACGAACATCGTTTTCGATCACTTTCACAAGGGACCGCTGGGCTAAGTAGAGTAGGTATCCGTCGAAGGAGACCTGTGACAGACGCCATGCACCAATCCGGGCTAAGCCCGAGGGTGAGAAACGCCATATTCCACTACGCATCTGATCGCATCGATGTCGATCCACCGCTTGATGGGCCAAAGTCTCTAGAAGAGCTAAACGAGCTCGCAGGACAAACCATTACCGAACAGGGTCTTGGCGGCGAAGCAGCCTTAAAACTTTTTTCCGATGTCCTAGCGCCTGCAACAATCTCAACCGACCACCCAAATTACCTCTCCTTTATCCCAACTGCGCCAACCGAGCTTTCAACCATGTTTGACCTTGTGGTTTCTGCCAGCTCGATTTACGGAGGTAGTTGGAAAGAAGGCGCTGGAGCGGTATTTGCCGAGAACCAGGTGCTGAGCTTTTTGGCTGCCGAGTGTGGTCTGCCTGAAGGCTCCGGTGGGCTTTTTGTGCAGGGTGGAACCCTTGGCAACCTAAGTGCCCTGGTTACCGCTCGCGAAAAGGCAAAAACCAAACTAGGCAAACAGCACTGGGCCATTGTCTGCAGCTCTGAAGCGCACTCTTCTGTAAAGGCCGTAGCAAAGGTGATGGATTGCGAAGTTGTTATCGCACAAGCAGGCGAGAGCGGATCGCTTGGAAAAACTGCGGCCCTGCAAGCAGTAATCGAAGCCAAAGCCCAGGGGCTCACTCCATTTGCGATTGTTGGTACAGCCGGCACCACAAACTTTGGAATCGTGGATGACCTTGCAGGGATAAGCGAGGTTGCGAAAGAGCACGACCTTTGGTTCCACGTCGATGGCGCTTACGGCCTGGCCGGCATTTTGGCACCGGAACTAAAGCATCTCTATAAAGGCGTAGAGCATGCGGACTCCTTCATTGTTGACCCACACAAGTGGCTTTTTGCACCATTTGATGCCTGCGCCCTGGTCTACCGCGAACCTGAGTATGCGCGCCTCGCCCACACCCAACACGGCGAATACCTTGAGGTGCTAAACCACGCTGGAGAATTCAACCCCAGCGACTACGGCTTTAACCTCACTCGCAGGGTGAGGGGCCTACCGCTTTGGTTCTCCATGGCAAGCCATGGCGTCGAGCTTTATCGCCAGGCGATCTCGGCCAACGTAGATTTGGCTCACAAGATTGCTAAGGAAATTAGCTCGCGCAGTTACCTAAAGTTGGTGCGAGACCCACAACTCTCGGTAGTGGTATTTGAGCGCAACGGTTGGGATTTAGCACAATACGAAGCCTGGTCCGAGAAGCTCCTCAGTGACCAATTTGCCTTTGTGGTTCCCTCTAGTCACCTTGGAAAACCAAACACTCGCTTTGCTATCGTGAACCCGCTGACCAAGTATGAGGATCTGGTGAAGATTCTCGATTCAATGGAGTAATCATGAAGCTAACCATTGCCGATAACCTCCCATCCCCTGCTCGTAAGTCAGCACCCGAACGCGCTGTGGTGCGGGTTGCCGCGGTGCAGGTTAGTTGGCGCAGTGATGAAAATGAACACCGCGCAAACCTGGAACTCGGTATTCGAATGGCATGTGATGCCGGCGCGAAGATTGTTTTCCTGCCAGAGCTCACGCTCTCTCGATACCCAGCGGACGTTTGCCCAACCGGTATTCCAAGCGACACCGCAGAGCCACTGGTTGGTTGCGCGACCTTCCGGTTTGTTTCAACCCTTGCGAAAGAACTAGGTATCTTCATCCACGCATCGCTCTATGAGGCCACTGGCTTTGCAGATGGCCGAGGGCTAAACACGGCAATCGTGATAGATGACCAAGGTCATCTAGTAGGCAAAACACCAAAGCTTCACATTCCGGTGACCGAGGGCTACTTCGAGGACAAGTACTTCCAAGAGGGCCCAAACAGCGACCCTTATCCAACCTACGAGTTAGAACTTCCCGGCGCTCCTACCCTTGGCCTTCCAACTTGTTGGGACGAGTGGTTCCCCGAGGTTGCTCGCGCCTATGGGCTGGCTGGAGCCGACATCCTTTGCTACCCAACAGCGATTGGCTCGGAGCCAGATCACCCAGACTTTGACACCGAGCCGCTTTGGCGTCAGACCATCGTTGGACACGCCATCGCGAACGGGTTGTTTATTGTCGTGCCAAACCGCTGGGGCAATGAGGGAATCATCGACTTCTACGGTTCGAGCTTCATCGTTGACCCTTACGGTCGAATCCTGGCCCAGGCTGCCAGAGAGGGCGATGAGGTATTGGTTGCGGATCTCGATCTTGACCAACGCCGCGATTGGCTAGAACTGTTTCCATTTTTCGGCACCCGCAGACCAGACACCTACGCCCCACTAACCGCTCCTCGCATCAACGAGCGCACCGAGGGCGGCAAGGGTGTAAACGGAGGGATTCCGGGGCTGAGCAAATGACCTGGAGAATGCCAGCCGAGTGGGAAAAGCATGAGCGCACCTGGCTAGCTTTCCCCACCTCCGGCTACACCCTCGGTGACACCGAGGACGATTACGAGGCCGCAAGATCCACCTGGGCAAATGTTGCCAATCAGGCGAGCGAGTTTGAAAAAGTAACCGTGGTGGTAAACCCAGGCGATGAATCAATTGCCAAGAAATACCTATCCGGCCAAATCGAACTAATGCCAATTCCAATCGATGATGCCTGGATGCGAGATACCGGTCCAACCTTCGTTGTAGACAATGGCAAATTAGGTGCGGTGAACTGGGTCTTCAACGGTTGGGGCGCTCAAGGTTGGGCGGAGTTTGGCAAAGACTCCAAACTCGCAAGCGCTATTGCCCAAGAATCTGGTGCCACTCAAATTGACTCCGAGCTGGTAAACGAAGGTGGCGGAATCCACATCTCCGGCGATGGCACAGTTTTACTAACTGAGACCGTGCAGCTTGGAAAAGGTAGAAACCCAAACTGGTCCAAGGATCAGGTTGAGCAAGAGATCCACCAAAAGCTCGGAACCAGCAAAGCGATTTGGCTAAAGCGGGGACTAACTCGTGACTATGAGGAATTTGGCACCCAGGGTCACGTCGACATCGTGGCGTGCTTTGCCCCCGATGGCCGAGTGCTCTACCACGATCAGAAAAATCCAAATCACCCGGACTACCTAGTTTCCTCCGAGGTGCGTGAGACTTTCATTCGCGCCGGAATTGAGGTTGTATCCATCCCAGCTCCAGAAACACTTCGCGATGGCGAGGGTTTTGTGGATTACAGCTACATCAATCACTACGTGCTGAATGGCGCTGTTTTGCTGGGTGCATTTGAAGATCAGCGTGACAAAGAGGCGCAGGCAATGCTGCGCGACATCTATCCCGGGCGAGAAATTGTGCTGGTTGATGCCAAAGAGTTATTTAAACGTGGTGGTGGAATTCACTGCATCACGCAGCAACAACCGGCTTTTTAGTTATTAACTGGTTTAATAAAACGGAAACAAAGTTGTGGTCGGATGTTCTTCGACTGATTTCCCCTACCCGAGAGGCAACAACAAGCAATGGCATTTACTTCACTCCGCAAGCGCATTTTGGCGCTGGTAGCAACCGCAGCGGTTGCATCCGTAGCTCTATCTGGTTGCGCAGCATCCGAGAGCGCAACCGAGTCCGATTTTGGCAAGCTGGACGTTCAGTTCAGCTGGATTAAGAATGCCGAATTTGCTGGCGAGTACTTCGCCGACAGCAAGGGCTACTACACCGAGGCCGGCTTCTCAGAGGTCAACTTCATCGCAGGTCCTACCGCTACCACCGCGGTTGTGCTGGCTGGCGATGCGCTTGTTGGTCTAAGCGACGCAGTTGCAATCACCCCGGTCATCTTGGAAGAGGGCGCACCACTAAAGATCATTGGTGCCACCTATCAGAAGAACCCTTTCACCATCCTGTCCCTGAAGGATGGCGCTAACATCAAGACCGCCCAGGACCTAATTGGTAAGCGCATTGGTGTTCAGGCCGGTGGAAACGAGACCTTGTTTGACGCACTTCTAGCTGCCAATGGCATCGACGCTTCTCAGGTAACCAAGGTTCCAGTTGAGTACGATCCATCACCACTGGTAAATGGTGAGGTTGACGGCTTCTTGGCATACGTCACCAACGAATCAATCACCGTTGCGAACCAGGGCTTTGAGGTAACCAACTTGCTATTCGCTGACAACGGTCTTCCGTTTGTTGCCGAGGCATTTGTTGT
>CANESN010000080.1 GCA_947441105.1 Micrococcales bacterium | reverse complement strand
TCGATACCGCCAGCGATCGCCTCCTTAGCAAGTACTTAGAGGACTTCAATTTTGCGGGTGCTGGACTCAGCGAAGCTTCACGCAAGCGGGTAGCGCAGATCAATGAGCGCTTGAGCTCTTTAGAGGCAGAGTTTGACAAGAGACTTCTGGCCGACACCAACGACCTTGCTGTTGAACTAAGCGATGACTCCCGCCTGGGTGGTTTGACCAAGGATGAAATTGACAGCCTTGCACAGGCAGCCTCAGAGCGCGGCAAAACGGGCTTTGTCATTCCACTTCTGAACTACTCCGGACACCCTTTGATTGCGGCCCTGGAGGATCGTGAGCTTCGCCAGGAGCTAATGGAGCGCACACTGTCTCGTGGCTCTCGAGGAAACTCGAATGACACCAGCAGCGTAATCAAGGAACTTTTGGACCTCAGACGCGAAAAGGCTGCGCTATTCGGCTTCGCCAACTACGCGCAGTACGTTCTTACTCAGCAAACCGCCAAGAGCCCGGACCGAGTTCACGAGGTTCTTCGCAAGATTGCCCCGGTTGCCAAGCGCAATGCCGTTGCCGAGGGTGAAGTATTGGCCTCGCTAATGCAGCGTGAAGTCGGTGCGTCGGATCTTCGCTCTTGGGACTGGGATCGCTACACCGAGCAGCAGCGCAAGGAAAAATACTCCATCGACACCTCCGTGCTGAAGCCTTACTTTGAACTAAACCGAGTTCTAGAAGACGGTGTTTTCTTTGCCGCTGGTCAGCTCTACGGCTTGAAGTTCACCAGACGCCCTGACCTTGTCGCCTACCACCCTGATGCGAATGTTTATCAGGTTGACTTCGAGGATGGTTCACGCTGTGGGCTTTACATCTTTGACCCATACGCCCGCCCATCGAAGCGCGGTGGCGCTTGGATGAATAACCTGGTTGACCAGTCTCACCTGCTTGGCAAGTTGCCGGTTGTTGTGAACAACATGAACATTCCAAAACCAGCAACAGGCAACCCATCGCTAATGACTTTGGATGAGGTGAACACACTGTTTCACGAGTTTGGTCACACCCTGCACGGGTTGCTTTCCGACGTGAAGTACCCAAGATTCTCTGGCACCAGCGTTGAGCGGGACTTTGTTGAGTTCCCATCCCAGGTGAACGAGATGTGGATGCTTTGGCCAGAGGTTTTGCAGAACTACGCAATCCACCACAAGACCGGAGAGAAGCTCTCCCTGGATTGGATCGACAAGTTGCAGGCCACTGAAACTTTCAACCAGGGCTTTGCGACCACGCACTACCTACAGGCAGCCATCTTGGATCTTGCGATGCACGAAGCTAGCGAGACCCCTGATGACATCGTGGCGTTTGAAGCCGCGGCGATCAAGGATTACGGGTTGGATTACGAGGCTGTACCAACGAGGTATCGTCCGAACTATTTCGCCCACATCTTCGCCGGTGGCTACTCAGCTGGATACTACGGCTACATATGGTCTGAGGTTTTGGATGCCGAGAGCGTCAACTGGTACAAGTCACAGGGTGGCTTGAGTAGAAAGAATGGCCAGAAGTTCTCCGATGCACTGCTATCCCGCGGTGGTGAGACCGACTCGATGGAACTAGTAAGAGAGCTACTGGGTCGGGACCCAGAGATTACGCCGCTACTAAAGCGTCGTGGGTTGCTCTAAAACTTTTTTCTTTCCCACAAGCCAGACAATAACGCCGGTTAGTAGCGCCCAGAAAGCTCCACCGATACCAAATATGGTGACGCCTGCCGCGCCGATTACAAATGTAACGACTCCCGCAAGCCTGGTCGCATCATCCGAAACCGCTCCACGGATAGCACTAGCAAAGGTGTTGATGAGCGCAATACCGGCGAGAGAAAGAAGAAGTTCGCGAGGCACTGCCAAAACAAAGGCAGCAAAAGGCGCGGCAAAAAGCGCGAACAAAATGTAAACCACACCACCCCAGCTCGAGGCGATCCACCTGCGAGCAGGGTCTTTGGCGGCATTCTCATCGGCGTTTAGTGCTGCGGTAATGGCGGCCAAGTTCAACCCAAACCCACCGAAGAATCCGGTAAGCGCAGAAGCTGTGCCAGTGGCGGCGAAGACTTTGCCGGCCGGCACCTGGTAGCCCAGTGAGGACATGATTGCCAGTCCCGGTAAGTTTTGGCTCGCCATCGTAATCAAATACAAAGGGATTCCGATCGCAATGATGGCAGCGATTTCGAACTGCGGAATTACCACCGCGAGCTCAGGCCAGAAGCTTCCAAACTTTGCATCGCTTGCCTCCGGGGAGGATCCAATTAGGAAGAATCCAAGACCAATGGCAATTGGAGAAGCCCAAAGCGGTAGGAAGCGGTTCACTATGAACCACACCACAACAACCGGCATGATCAAAGCTGGAAAGTCAACTGCCGAGTGGACTGTCGCAACCACGAACGGGAAGATCACACCGGCCAGCATCGCTGCGGAAATTTGCGGTGGGATTTTTCTAACCAAGGCCCCAAGTGCCGGCCACAGCCCGGTTATCAAGACCAAAATACTGGCCACCATAAAGGCACCAACTGCTAGCTCGAATTTCAGCCCAAGACCGGCACTCGCCGCCAAAAACGCTGCACCGGGGGTGCTCCAAACCACGCTGATCGGCATCTTTAGCCAAACGCTGAGCGCTATCGACATAACTCCGTAGCCGACCAGCATCAAAGCTAGAGCGGTGGTTATTTGGGAGTTCGAAGCACCCATTGCCGCAAGGCCTGCGATTGCAATGGCAAAGGTTGCGATTGATCCGGTTATCGAAGCAACTGTTCCCGCTACAAACGGTGCCAGCCGCTGAGATTGAAGTTTGATTTTTATACCTAGGCAGTCTTGTCTTTGAGACGCTGAGGTAACTGCTTGACCTGAGGCATGCTCTTGTTCTGCACAATTTCCTCAGTAATTACAACCAGGCCATTCTCGGTTGAACCAGGAAGCTCGAACATGATTGGTCCAAGGACCTCTTCCAGAATTGCCCTAAGGCCTCTGGCGCCGGTCTCGCGAGCTACAGCTAGGTCGGCAATCTTCTCGATAGCTGCAGGCTCAAACTCCAGCTCGAAACCATCAATCTCAAACATGCGCTGGTACTGCTTGATAAGAGCATTCTTTGGTTCGGTCAAAATCGCAATCAATGCTGCTCGATCTAGCTGCTCGACAGTTGCAATCACCGGTAGGCGACCAATGAACTCCGGAATCAGTCCGAACTTGCGAAGATCCTCAGGCTGAACCTGCTTGAAGACATCTTGGTTGTCGCTCTTTTCCTTCAGCGGAGAGCCAAAACCGATTCCCTTTTTGCCAGTTCGCTCCCCCACGATGGTTTCAAGACCTGCGAAGGCACCGGCCACGATGAATAGCACATTGGTGGTGTCGATCTGGATGAACTCTTGCTGCGGGTGCTTACGACCCCCCTGCGGAGGAACAGAGGCAATCGTGCCCTCGAGAATCTTTAGCAGTGCCTGCTGGACACCCTCACCGGAGACATCCCTAGTGATAGATGGGTTTTCAGCCTTGCGGGAAATCTTGTCGATCTCATCGATGTAGATGATGCCGGTCTCAGCCTTTTTAGGGTCGTAGTCTGCAGCCTGCAAAAGCTTCAGCAGGATGTTCTCGACATCCTCACCCACGTAACCAGCCTCGGTCAACGCGGTAGCGTCGGCCACAGCAAATGGCACGTTCAGGCGCTTAGCAAGGGTCTGAGCCAAATAAGTCTTGCCGCAGCCGGTTGGCCCCATAAGCAAAATGTTTGACTTCGCAATTTCGATATCATCGTGACTCTTGCCGCCGCGGGTCAGGGTGCCAGTGGCGCGAATTCTCTTGTAGTGGTTGTAAACCGCAACCGCTAGCTGCTTTTTTGCGTTGTCCTGGCCGATGACATACTCATCCAAAAAGGCCTTGATTTCGCGCGGGTTTGGAAGATCCAGTGATTCGGTAGATTCCTTGGCTTGAGTGCCAAGCTCCTCCTCAACGATCTCATTGCAGAGTTCAACGCACTCATCGCAAATGTAAACCGATGCCGGACCGGCAATAAGCTTTCGCACCTGGCGTTGGCTCTTACCGCAGAAGGTGCACTTCAGCAGTTCGCTGGTCTCGCTCAATGTCATGTAAAAACCCTATATCGGGTTAGAGACTTTTTGCTGGAGGCTGGGCTAGTTTCTAGCCCTTGCGTGAGGTTAGGACCTGGTCGATTAGACCGTATTCCAACGCTTCCTGAGCGGTAAGAATCTTGTCACGCTCGATATCCTTGTTTATCTTGGAAACACCTTGACCGGAGTGCTTGGCCAAAGTCTCCTCTAGCCACTCACGCATGCGCATGATTTCTCTTGCCTGAATCTCGATATCTGACGCCTGACCAGAGCCACCGCCACCGGCAGCTGGCTGATGAATCAAGACACGGGCGTTAGGAAGCGCTAGGCGCTTGCCCTTAGCTCCCGCGGCCAGCAAAACAGCTGCTGCCGAGGCTGCTTGGCCCAGGCAAACGGTCTGAATCTGAGGCTTGATGTACTGCATGGTGTCGTAAATCGCGGTTAGCGCGGTGAAGGATCCACCTGGAGAGTTGATGTACATGGTGATATCGCGATCTGGATCTTGAGATTCCAAAACCAGTAGCTGAGCCATGATGTCGTCTGCAGATGCGTCATCAACCTGCACGCCTAGAAAGACAATGCGGTCCTCAAACAACTTGGTGTAGGGGTTGTGGCGCTTGAACCCGTAGGCGGTGCGCTCCTCGAACTCAGGGAGGATGTAACGCGACTGAGGCATCGGAATGCGACCTGCGGCTGATTCTAGAT
>CANESN010000079.1 GCA_947441105.1 Micrococcales bacterium | reverse complement strand
TTGCCACCATCCAAATCGGAACCGAACTTGCGGTCATTGTCTACTTCTTCAAAACGATTATCGAAATCGCGAAGGCGTTTTTCACCCAAGGGTTTAGACCTTTCTCCAGCCAATCCAGCGAATCCAAAATGGGCTGGCTAATCATCATTGGCACCTTGCCGATTGTCGTTTTAGGTCTGGCATTCCAAGACCTTATTGAGAATCAACTCCGACAGCTCTGGGTGATCGCAGTGATGTTGATTGCCTTCGGAATTGTCTTGGGCCTAGCAGATCGCTTTGCCAAAAAGGAACGCCGCATTGAGGACCTCGACCTGAAATCCGGTTTGGTCTTTGGACTTGGCCAGGCCCTTGCGCTGATACCTGGGGTTTCCCGATCCGGAGGCAGCATCACGGTTGGTTTGATGATGGGCTTTACACGTGAGGCAGCGGCTCGGTATAGCTTTCTGCTTGCGATTCCAGCGGTCCTAGCTGCCGGGGGATATCAGTTTCTAAAGTCCTATCAGGACCTGCCGCAGGATCTATTACTAGCGACAATTGCGGCGACCGTAGTGAGTTTTGTAGTCGGCTACGCGGTAATCGCCTGGCTTTTGAAATACCTGGTCAAAGGCTCATACATGCCATTTGTGATCTGGCGAGTTTCAGTGGGTTCGCTGCTGCTTGTTGCGCTAGCGGCTGGGGTTATCTAGCCTTCGCCAGCCCCATCTTTACGTTCGTTTAGGTAGCGCTCAAATTCTCTCGCGAGCGCATCGCCGGATGCCTGTTCGCTTTCGAGCTGGTCGCGGTTTGACTCGAGCTGCGAGACATAGGTGGTCATCTCTTCATCACCCTCGGCGACATCATCAATCGATCGCTCCCACTCAAAGGCCTGCTCGGCAAGCGCAGTGGTGTCAAAGTTGATCCCAATCAAGGTGGTGAGTTCTCCCAAGAAGCCCAAAGCGGCCTTTGGGTTCGAGGTGTTGTGAACGTAGTGCGGGACCGAACCCCAGAGCGATAGCACCGGAATGCCTTCGGCTTCAAAGGCTTGAGCAAGAATGGATAAAATACCAACCGGGCCTTCGTAGGTGGAGGGCTCTAGGTCAAAGCGCGATCTGAATGCTTCGTTTTGGCTCGACTTGAAGATTGGCATCGGCCTGGTGTGGGGGACATCCGCCAACATCGACCCGAGCATGACTACCGCTTCAATCTCACGATCTTGAACCATCTCCAAGACCTCTGCTCCAAAGCTGAGCCAACGTCTGGATGGTTCGCTACCAATCAGTAGATACAGGCGGTCAAGGGCAGGGTTTGCTTCGATGTGTTCGCGATCGGCCTGCATGAACTCTGAACCTGGCCAGGAAATTGTGCGGTTGCCCTCTTCGTCTATTTCAACCATGGGCCGAGAAAACTGGAAGTCGTAGTAATCCTCTGGGTCGACCGCCTCTAGGGTTTGAGCCCCGATTTGCTCAGCAATAGCCTTCAGCGCGCCTGAAGCACCCTCGGTGGCATCGTTCCAGCCCTCGAAAGCAATTAGTAATACGCGACCAGTTAGCAAGCTGCTCCTTTTTTGATAATTACAAACTCTAATTCAGAGCGCAACTAGACTTTAGGCCAATGTCCACATTGAGCCTTCCGAAAGCCGTGCTGTGGGATATGGATGGCACGCTAGTTGACTCAGAACCCTATTGGTTACTGAGCGAAACAGCCCTAGCCAAAGACTATGGCAAAGTTTGGACCCAGGAAAACGGCAATGACCTTATTGGTAAGTCGCTTTATGAATCCTCCGCCTTCCTCAAGGATCACCTAGACATCAAGGATCTAAGCGCTCAGCAAATTGTTGATCGACTAACCGACTCGGTTCTTTTAAAACTGCAACACTCCCTGCCCTGGCGACCCGGAGCCCTAGAGCTACTGATGGAGCTCAAGCAAGCAGGAGTCAAGACCGCTCTGGTCACAATGTCGATGCGACGCATGGCGTTAGCGGTGGCTGAAGCAATTCCTTTCCAAGCATTTGATGTGGTGGTCGCAGGTGATGATGTCACCTTCGGCAAGCCTCACCCGGAGCCATACCAGAAGGCAGCTGCGCTACTCGGTTTTGAGCCGGCTGAATGCATAGCAATTGAAGATTCGGTCACTGGGCTTAGATCTGCCGAGGCCGCTGGATGCCTCCCGCTAGGAATCGTAAACATGATGCCACTTGAACAATCTGGCACTCGTGTGATTCGACACAGTTTGACCGAAATAAACCTAGATGCACTGCGAGGTTTGATGTGAGCGAATTCAAAGCGGGGGACCGCGTTCAACTAACCGGCCCTAAAGGCCGGCTAAACACCATCACCCTGGTTGAAGGTGCGAGATTTGGCACCCACAAGGGTGACCTAATGCACGATGACATCATCGGCCTGCCCGATGGCTCGGTTATCGCAAATCAAAGCGGGGTCGAGTACCTCGCGCTCAAACCACTACTAACCGACTATGTGCTCTCGATGCCACGCGGCGCAGCAATCGTCTACCCAAAGGATGCTGGTCAAATCATTGTTGAGGGAGACATCTTCCCAGGTGCCACGGTCATCGAAGCCGGTGTTGGATCCGGAGCTCTCTCGAGCTACCTGCTTCGCTCAATAGGCCAAGACGGCAAGCTGTTCTCATTTGAGCGTCGCGAGGAATTTGCCCAGATTGCAATGGCGAATGTGAAGAACCACCTCGGGGAAGCACCTAAGAACTGGACGGTAACCATTGGTGACCTACAGGACAAGTTGCCCGAGATAATTGCCTCGCACACCGCGGACCGCGCAGTTTTGGACATGCTTGCCCCCTGGGAGTGCATTGGCGAAGTAGCCCAAGCCCTAAAGCCCGGTGGCTTGATGATTTGCTACGTGGCGACCGTTACCCAGCTCTCCAGAACCATAGAGGCGATCAAGGACCAGGGTGAGTTCACCGTTCCGACAGCTTGGGAATCGATTGTTAGGGGTTGGCACGTCGAGGGCCTAGCCGTCAGGCCAGATCACCGCATGATTGGTCACACTGGTTTCTTGCTATCTTCTCGCAGGCTTGCGCCCGGCACGATATTGCCGCAGTTCAAGGCAAAACGTGCCTCCAAGACCGAATACACCGATGAAGACTTTGAGATTTGGTTGCCGGACGCGATAGGCCAGCGACCAATCAGTGAGAAAAAACTTAGAAAAACTGTCCGAAAGGTCACCAACGAGGCAAACCAGCGAGAGAATTAGACGCTGCCGAAAGAAAGAAATCAATTGCGCAAACTAACCCCACTAGCCCTTGTCTCGCTTTTACTGCTGGCAGGATGCTCGCAAGCTCCGGCTGCTGAGCCTGGTTCCTATGCCGCCATGAGCGCGGGAAGCGTTGCCGCCTGTGAAGCCTATAAGGGCGGCGAAGCTGTTGACCAAATCAAGGTTGAGGGCGCTTTCGGCGAAGAGCCAACCACAACTTTCCCAACCCCACTTGTTGGTACCGGTATTGAGACCAAGGTCATCAGTGCGGGCACCGGTGGCAAGTTGGTAGGAAACCAGCGAGTCGCATTGCACTTCACCGGCTATAACGCCAGCACCGGCAAGCAGTTCCAGGGCAGCGAATTTGGCACCGAGGACTACATAATTCAAGACATCATGGTGGACAGCATTCCAAACTTCTGCAAGGCGCTAACCGGTGTTGAGGTTGGTTCTCGCGTTGCGGTTCTGCTTGATGCCGAGAACGCCCACCAGGGTCAGGGTGTTGAGAGCCTTGCAATTGGCCCAGACGATTCCATCGTCTTCATCTTTGATGTAGTAGACGCCTACCTGCAGCGCGCCGTTGGAGAGGCCAAGGCACCAGTTGCCGGACTACCTACCGTAATTCTTGCGCCAAACGGGCAGCCTGGAATTCAGATTCCAGTTGGAGATGCTCCTACCGAATTCGAGCGCAGCGTGCTGATTGAAGGTTCCGGAGCTGAAATCGCCATTGGCGACACCGTGGTGGTTCACTACTCGGGTTGGACCTGGGAAGGTGAGCAGTTCGACAGCTCTTGGGAGAACATGGCCCCGACTTCCTTCCAGGTATCGGCCGAGAGTGTGATCCAGGGCTTTGTGCAGTCACTTGAGGGAATCAAGATCGGTTCACAGGTGGTTGCAGTGATTCCACCAGAATTGGGATACGGCGACACTGCTCAGGGCTCGATTCCTGCGGGCTCAACCCTTATCTTTGTAATTGACGTATTGGGCAAGGAATAGCAAGGTCGGGGGTTTGTTATGAAGCAATCTCCCGCCGAGCGACTCTTCACGCTTACCTGCTACCTGCTCAGCACCGAGATCAAGGGGCTCAGTAAGCAGGACATTTTTCGAGCTGTCCCCGGATATCAGGATTCGAAGACTGAAGAGGCAGCCAACAGGCTGTTCGAGCGTGATAAAACCTCCCTTAAAGAGGCGGGCATCCAGCTTGAGGTAATCAACAACTTCGGTTTCGACGACGCTGAGGTTGCTCGCTATCGAATTGCAAAAGAATCCTTCCGATGGCCAAAAGAGCTCACTCTCAATAGTGCCAAAATGCAGCTGTTGGAGCTGGCAGCCAAAGCCTGGAACAACCAGGTTCTCGAAGGTAGCGCACAGAGTGGGCTAACCAGACTCAAGTCCTTGGGACTTGTAGCCAGCAATACCGACCTGAACCCATTTACGCCGAGATTACTAACCAGGCACGCAGCATTTGCACCAATTGCCAGGGCCATCGAAGACTCTTTACAGGTCGCATTCAAATACCAAAAGCCTGATGGAGGACTATCCGACCGACTCGTCTCTCCTCAGCGCTTGCGTCAAATAGAG
>CANESN010000078.1 GCA_947441105.1 Micrococcales bacterium | reverse complement strand
TTGCAGAGCCCTACCTGCCACTTCGCGCAATTCGCCACCTCGAAAAAGGTCGAATCGTGATCTTTGGTGCCGGTGCTGGTTTGCCATATTTCTCAACCGACACTGTTGCCGCCCAGCGAGCATTGGAAATTGGTGCCGACGAGGTTTTGGTTGCCAAAAATGGCGTCGATGGCGTCTACACCGCAGATCCCCGCAAGGACCCTGGCGCCAAGATGTTGACCGAGATCAGCTACCAGGATGCTTTGGTGAAGGGCCTGAGGGTTGTCGACGCGACTGCGTTCTCACTCTGCATGGACAACAAAATGCCAATGCGCGTGTTCAGCATGGAAAAGATTTCCGAGGCCCTTTTGGGTGAGCCGGTCGGCACCTCGGTAAGAGCTTAAGTTTAGAAAAGAGAAGGTGCTAAATGATTAGCGAAATTATGGCCGAGGCCAAAGACAAGATGGACAAGGCCGTTGAGGCCACCAGGGACGACTTCGCTTCCGTGCGGACTGGTCGTGCCAATCCTGCAATGTTCCAGAAGATCATGGTCGATTACTACGGCACCATGACCCCACTGGGTCAGCTCGGTGGAATTCAGAACCCAGAAGCCCGCTCGATCATCATCAACCCTTATGACAAGAGCGCGCTGCAGGCTATTGAGAAGGCGCTAATGGCGATGCCAAACCTTGGCGCTCAGCCAAATAACGATGGCTCAATTATTCGCATCAACCTTCCTGAGCTCACCGAAGAGCGTCGTAAGGAGTACGTAAAGCTAACTCGCGACAAGGCTGAGCACGGCCGCGTTTCGGTTCGCAACATCCGCCGCGGTGCCAAGGAAGACCTTGAAGCACTAAAGAAGGACGGCGGCGCTGGCGAGGATGACATCGAGCGTGCCGAGAAGGAACTCGAGTCAATCACTAAGGCCCACACCGACAGGATCGACGAAGCCCTAAAGAACAAAGAAGCCGAGCTTCTCGAGGTTTAGTTGGAAACCGCAAAGTCCAAGACCTTGGGGCCAAGACTGGCCGTGGGATTTGGGCTAGGCGGAATATTCCTACTTTCTCTACTCAGCCCACTATTTTTTGTTGCTTTGCTTTCGGTCTCCACCGCAGTTGCCAGCTATGAGCTCGCAAGTGTTCTAAAACGCGGTGGCTGGCATGTCCCCAAGTACTTGGTAGGACTCGCCGGATTACTACTTCCCTGGATTGCTTATACGTGGGGTCCTTTTGCTCAGTGGTTGACCGTATTAATTTTCAGCGCGGCGATGATGCTTTGGCGCGCTATGTACCTCGCTATCAACAAAGAGCGTCAAACTCTTCGGCAGACTCTGAGAGACTTTGGCGCCGGCAACTGGGCGCTGTTCTATGTCCCACTGCTACTGAGCTTCGGAGGACTGCTGATCGACCGGCCAAATGGCACGGCGTGGATCTTTGGGCTCGTGATTACAGTTTCCTCAATAGACACCTTTGGATACTTGATTGGCCGATTCTTTGGGAAAACCAAACTCTCGCCCAGGATTAGCCCAAAAAAGACCTGGGAGGGGCTGTTCGCCTCAATCCTGGGCGGACTTTTTGGTGGAATTATTACAGCTTTAGTAACCGGGGCGTCACTTTGGTTTGGTCTACTTTTCGGAGCAGCACTGCTGGTCAGTTCTGTTATGGGGGACCTATCCGAATCTCTTATCAAGCGAGATCTTGAGGTAAAAGACATGGGCAATGTGCTTCCGGGTCACGGTGGCATGATGGACCGATTAGATTCCCTTTTGCCATCAACTTTTGTGGCATACCTTTTGTCTCACGTAGTGTTTTAGCTAATGAACTTCCCAGTCGCCAGCGCAAAACTGCAGGGGTATGACCCTAGGCAAGTTGACGCACTAATGGCAAGGGTAAATTCTCAGCTTGAAAACCCAGACCGCGAGATCCTCAGTGCCGCGGTCGTGGCGGTTGCCCGATTTGATTTGGTGCTAGCCGGATACAAGATTCCAGCCGTAGATGAGGCGATAGCAAAGGCTGCCGATGCATTAGAGGTGCGCGAAGTAGAGCGAGAATTGCGTCAATTTGGTCGGGCAAAAGCTTCTTCAGACTTGGCAGCATTGCTCAGAGCTTTGAAGCAGGTCATCGAGACTGAACCAAAGGAACGATTTGAAAAATCAGCCAAGGGTTACAACTCAAGAATGGTGAATTCCCTGATCAAGCGGATCGAAATCAAGCGCAGCACCTTGACTGCACCATCGACCTTTGAACTGCGGACTATTTCGCTTGGAAGGTCTTCTAATGGGTTTGACCGCGAGCAAGTTGATGAATTTCTCAGCGCTGTCGTGACCGCTCTGCACCGCCAAAAACTTCTTGGCTAATTGCCGATTTCGGCTTAGCGGTTTAGGCTTAGAGACTGCACATAAGGAGTCCCTTGGGTAGACATGGTTCAAAGAAGCGCGCTAAGTCGCGTGCTTTGCCAACCCTTGGCTTCTTTTTCGCCGCCTCTTTGGTGATGGTTTCCGCGGTAGATCCATACTCGGGAACGATGGCATCTGCAGCCACCGTCCAGGTTTTTGAGGCCTCGGAAGATCAAAATCAGCAGCTGACTTTTGTCGCCATTAATGGCGAGGGTTATGCCCGTGGCTCATTCGAAATTCTCTCCGGCGAGGGTGTTGCAAAGCTTTTTGTTGATGGAGCACCGTTTCCAGTTCCTGGGACCCCTAAGGGCATCGCTTTAAAGCTGGTAACTGACAAGGGATGGGACTACAACCAGTTCTCATGTTTGGTAAAGCTTTGGGAACGCGAGAGCAACTGGCGCTGGAATGCACTGAACAGTTCTTCCGGTGCCTATGGCATTCCGCAGTCACTACCTGGCAACAAGATGGCATCTGCTGGCCCTGACTGGCGCACTAACCCGGAAACTCAGATCAAGTGGGGCCTCGGTTACATCGATAATCGCTACCAGTCCCCATGTGGAGCACTAGCTCACTCAAACGACAAAAACTGGTACTAAACATGCGCGGTAAAAGGCGCAGGGGAGTCCCAGAGCCCCAGTATCGCGAACTCGATTTCTCAATGCTAAAGATGTCTCTACCCCACACCGTGGTAAAGCGCGGGGTTGAATTCACAGTCCAGCAGACCAGTGGCTCAAACGCCGAAGAGGGTAAGAGCTGGATATGCCCAGTTTGCGTGATATCTATCGAGCCGGGAATGATGCACACTGTGGCTTGGGACACTCACCGCGGAGTCCAAACCAGACGTCACTTTCATAACCACTGCTTCAAGATTTTCGATGGGCTATTGCCGTAATGGAAGAGATTCGCGCCACAACCCAATTGCCAGCCCTGAGAAAAGAGATAACTCTCTCGACCAAAGATGGACAGGTTTTAGTTGGGGAACTAGCAACCCCGCTTGGTAAAACACCAAAAGCGACTTTGATTACGCTGCACCCGCTGCCAACGCACGGTGGCTTTATGGATTCTCACCTGTACCGAAAGGCAGCCAATCGCTTACCTGCGCTCATCGATGTAGCTGTTTTGCGTTTCAATACTCGCGGCACATCCTCACCGCGCGGAACCTCCACAGGGAGTTTTGACGGGGGAGAGCTTGAAGAACATGACGTTGCAGCTGCGGTGGCATTTTGCCAAGAGCGTGGTCTTGAGAATCTCTGGTTAGTCGGCTGGAGTTTTGGAACCGAGCTTGCGATCAAGTATGGACCGGATCACCAGATACAAGGTGCGATTTTGATTTCTCCTCCGCTGCACCGCGCGACTGACCAAGACCTTGCTCGCTGGAATGAGTTCGATAGGCCGCTGATCGCTCTGGTGCCCGGCGATGATGACTATCTGCAGCCGGCGGAAGCCGCTAAAAGATTTGCAATCGTTCCAAAGGCCCAGGTAATCGGGTTTGAGGGCGAGAAGCATCTGTGGATTGGCGAGAATGCCACGAGAAGAGCACTTGATGCAATTAGTGAGATTGTGGCACCGGGTTCTGCGCCACTACCAACCCAGTACTAGGTAAGTTCCTGCTTCGGCATCCAAACCTCGCGAATAATCAATAGCACGCTGGCAGCGATTGGAATAGCAATCAACGCTCCAAGCACACCCATCAGGGTTCCACCTGCAAGGGCTGCAATAACAACCGCGGCCGATGGGATTGAAACAGCCTTTTTCATGATCGTTGGGCCAATGAAGTATGCATCAATCTGCAGGTAGATCAGGTAGAAAATCGCCACCGCAATTGCGGTTTCAAACCCAGCCAAAAGCGAGAACGATGTGATTAGCACAAATGCGATTACCGGTCCCACCAGTGGAATAAGTGCAAATAGGAAAGCAATGAAGGTCAGTAGCAACACAAACGGTGCCTGCACAATGCTCAGGAAGGTGAAAACCACGGCTGCGTGAATAACCGCAATCGAAAGTTGTCCTATTACCCAGCGACCAACTGAGGTTGAGATCTGGTCGGAAATGCTCAGAAATGACTCTCGCTTGGAGTTGGAAACCAACTTCCCGAGGTACTCACGTATTTGATCGAGTGATGCCATGAAGTAAAGCGTGAGGATCCCAACCAGAATCACACCGAATGTAGTACTCACAACACCAAGGCCGACTTCAAATACGCCACCGAGAAGTGTCGGCCAGTTCGCGGAGTTTGTGACAAAGTCGATTAGCCCGTTTCCGGCATTGGTAAGCGAGCCGCCTAGCCGCGCATCCCACTGCGAGATCAAATCCAGAGCAAAGAAGTTTGAAATCAGGGTTGGAACCTGCTGGATGAATATTGCAGCCTCTTCAATTGCCACCGGAAGGGCAAGCGAGATAAGCAAAGCCAACGAGCCAAAGAATCCCAACACCACAACTGTGATCGCCAGGATTTTTGGAAACTTAATCTTCTGAAGCAACTTCACAATCGGGTTGAGTCCAAGCGCGAGTAGCAATGCAAAGACCACATAGGTGCTCACGGTTGCTAACTGAGAGACCGCGGTGGCAAGCAAAATGG
>CANESN010000077.1 GCA_947441105.1 Micrococcales bacterium | reverse complement strand
TGACTTGATCGCGATAGTACTTATTGCGATCTTCTTCACTAGCGACTTGCAGGTGGGCTGGCTACTACTGGCTTGCGTTGTAGCCGCGCTTCACGCCCTCGCGGAGCGATTCAAGCGGCTGCCAATAAACCTGATTCGAGTCGCTAGCTTTTTAGTTCTCTGGTATCTCGTGCTGCAATCGGGTGTGCACCCAACAGTCGCCGGTGTGGCGATGGGACTTTTGATTCCTGCGCGCAACGCCCACGGTCTTATCGAGAAGATGCAGCCCTGGACTAACTCGGTTGTTCTGCCGCTGTTTGCTTTTTTTGCCGTGGCCATAGCGCTACCAAACTTCTCAGATCAGACCTCAAACGTTTTCTTTGGTGTGCTAGTCGCGCTCCCAGTGGGGAAAATTCTCGGCATAACGCTGTTTGCCCTTGTTGCCAATGCAATTGCTAGCCAGGAAGCCCGATTAGATCTAAAGACCATGGACTTCCTCGCTCTTTCAGCGCTGGCCGGGGTCGGTTTTACAGTTTCCATGCTCATGGCCAAGTTGGCGTTTGAGGGCAATCCAGAGCTTGCGGCCGAGGCGACATTGGCTGTGCTACTCGGGTCTGTGATTTCGATGACGATCGGTGCGGCGATCGCGCAATCGCGGGCAAAGTACTACCGAAAGCTTCAGAATCAGTAGAGCTCGCAGAGCGCTCCGATTCGGGAAACTGCCCTGAGGTACTTCTTGCGATATCCACCAGAGACCATGGTGCTAGAAAACACCTTGGTTGCCGAGATGTCTCCTGAGGTACGCAGTGGGATCTGCTGCTCGTAGAGTCGGTCAACTAGAGCCACCAGTCTCAGTGCAGCTACCTGGTCCTCGAGCTGGAAGACATCGTAGATTGCGAATGATCCAACATCAGAGATCAACCTTCGGAACTTTGTTGGGTGCAGCTGACCCAAAAGAGTCAGTAGCTCACTGAATTTCATAGCTGTTGGGTCTGGTTGGTAGCCGATCCAATCCTGAAGCTCTCGAATCGAAAGGTTGCGGGATTCCGCAGAAGAGTCACGGTGTCTGTAGTCCTCGCCATCAACGCTAATGATCTCAAAGCGCTCCCCCAGCCCTTGGATTTCTCGCTTGAAGTCTTCGGCGGCAAATCTTCCTTGACCCAGTGCGTTTGGCGGAGTGTTAGATGTTGCTGCGAACTTGACACCTACGGCGGAGAGCTCCTTGAGAAAGCGTGACATCAGCATGGTGTCGCCTGGGTCGTCTAGTTCAAACTCATCTATGCAAATCAAGCCAAACTTTGAGAACTCCTTCACGGCGGTCTGAAAGCCGATGTAGCCGACCAAACTGGTGTATTCCAAGAAGCTACCAAATGCCTTGTGGCCTTGGAACTCGTGCCAAATCGAGGCGAGCAAGTGAGTTTTGCCCACACCAAAGCCGCCGTCGAGGTAGATCCCCGGAGCAGTCGAAGTCTTTGCGAAGAGTTTGGCCCGTTTACCGGTTACGAATTGTTTCGCTATCTCAACTGCCTGCTGTTGGGAAGGGAAATTGGCGTCAGGGCGGTAACTTTCAAACCTTGCCTTGGCAAATTCCGGCGGAGGCAGAAGTTGTTTGATTAGTTCATTAGGGGTTAAATCTGGGACAATTGAGGGAAGGGAATTAGCACCAGTTATGCGCTGTTCTAACAAATTGAATCCTCCCAGATTCGCCAGTTTAGACAATAGAGAAGGACCGTCATGTCAGAAACATCGAGAATCTCCGGTTATGCCCACCCAGATGTTCTAGTTACAACCGAATGGTTGGAGCAGAATTCCGCGAGTGTGAAGGTCGTTGAGTGCGATGAGGACGTTTTGCTCTACGAAGTCGGTCACATTCCAGGTGCTGTGAAGCTTGACTGGCACACAGAGCTCAACGACCAGGACAAGCGCGACTACCTAACCGGTGCTCAGTTTGCAGAGCTTATGAAGGCAAAGGGCATCGACCGCAATGACACAATCGTGCTCTACGGAGACCGCTCGAACTGGTGGGCAACCTATGCGTTTTGGGTAATCAAGCTATTTGGCCACGAGGATGTTCGAATCCTCAATGGTGGACGTGCCAAGTGGATCGCAGAAGGCCGCGAGATTACCAAGGCGGTCCCTGCTGCAGCTGCAGTCAACTACCCGGTCATCGAGCGTGACGACAAGACCATCCGAGCCTTCCGTAACGAAGTACTCGAACACCTTGGGAAACCGCTGGTAGATGTCCGCTCCAGACCTGAGTACACCGGAGAGCGCCTGCACATGCCGGACTATCCAAATGAAGGTGCATCCAGAGGCGGCCACATCCCGACCGCAGCTTCAATCCCTTGGTCGTCAGCGATTTTGGAAGACGAAACATTCAAGGACGTGGCTGACCTCAGACACATCTACTTCGAAGCAACCGGCTTCGACCCAAGCGATGACTTCATTGCGTACTGCCGAATCGGTGAGCGTTCAAGCCACAGCTGGTTCGTGCTCAAGTACCTTCTCGGCGTCAAGAATGTCCGCAACTACGACGGCTCGTGGACCGAGTGGGGCAACCTAGTCGGCGTTCCAATCGCCGTTGGCGAAGAGCCTGGAGTATTCACTCGTTGAATTCCAACGCCCAAACAGTGGTAGATGATTTCACCTTCTTAGAGGAGCGAGATCGGCTTCAGCTGCTTTTGGAGTTCAGTGAGCAGCTTCCGGACCTGGATGCTCGTTTCGGTGAAAACCCAGAGCTTTTGGAGCGAGTCGAAGAATGCCAATCGCCGGTCTTTATCGCCGTTGAGGGCAATTTGCAGCGAGTTTCGCTTCATTTCTCGGCACCTCAAGAGGCACCTACCACGAGAGGGTTTGCTTCCGTGCTGAGCTCAGCCCTGAACGGTCAGAGCGCGCAGGAGATTCTCGACTTGCCTGATGACTTCCCTTCCATGCTGGGATTAGATCGGCTGATCTCACCCCTGCGAGTCAGAGGTATGCGTGGAATGCTCTCAAGGATCAAGCGCAAGACTCGAGAGATCGTTGCCCAAGGTAACTGATTCGATTGGGTCCTACCCAACGGATGCTGGCGAATACTTTCGAGAGCTCGTATCGGGCTTTGCAATCACCGCATCCTTAGTCTCAGACCAGCACGGCAGTACTGTCTCGAGTGAAGGAAGTTCATCGGGACTCGGAAACGACACCGATCGTTCTTTGCTTGTGGCACTTAGGCGACAGGCCAAGGTGATCCTCACTTCTGGCAAGACGTTCAGAAGTGACCGGTATAGGTTTCCTAAGCACGCAGACCTAGCGGTCTTATCAAACCAAGAGCTAGACATCTCGGTCCCAGATGGCCAGAAGCTGATTCTCTCTCATCAGGGCTACCAACAGGCGCTGACGGACTTGAGGCCGAAAGGTTACAAAAGAGTGCATGTTGAGTACGGGACTACTGGGATTAGAGCACTTGTAGAGGCTAAGGCACTAGATGCGTTGCTGCTTAGCTCGAGACACAAATCTGGAGTTCTAGCACTCGCCATGGAGTTGAAGGTAGAACCAATATTGCTTGAGCTAGAAGACCTTTACGTTGGGTTGATGGCGTGGCAACCGGGCAGTAACCCACTCGCCAGATAAATTTGCGAAGTGGAAATCGACCTCACTTCTCTAAGCCCGACCTTTGCTGGCATGCTCGAGGGGTTCAGGAAGGTCGAATCCCGACCAGAGATTACTCTTACTCAGATTCCCTCACCGCAGGGCATTGCGCCCGAGTCAATCGCAATCGCGGCGGAGATAAACCACGAAACAGCAACAGATCACGGTGTCTCACGCCTGGTGTTCTGCAGGGATTCCACTAGCCCTGAGGGCTGGAATTCAGAGTTTCGAATCATTGGCTACGCCAAGAGTCCAATCGAGCTTGAGATGGCCAAGGATGACTACCTTTCGGCTCTGCCATGGGAGTGGCTCAAGGACTCACTCACTCAAGCAGGTGCCAACTTTGCGCACGATGCCGGAACCACAACCACCGTTTTATCAACTGGACACGGTTCACTAATCGCGCAGCCGCAGCATGCCGAGTTAGAAATCAGAGCATCATGGGCGCCGATGGATAGCAACCTCACCGCTCACCTTGAGGGTTGGGTAGAGCTACTGGCACTTATATCTGGTCTCCCACCGAAAGATTCCAAAGTGGTGAGGCTTTCTTGAGGTTAGACAAGCCCCGGCTTCCAGTCCACTCTGTGGACAGTAGCGAAGAGCTTCAGGTTCTAATCAACGCCCTCTCAAATGTCGAGCAGGTGGCCATTGATGCTGAGCGAGCGAGCGGTTTCCGCTATAGCCAGAAGGCATATCTGATTCAGATCGCGATTCGCGATTTAGGTATTTGGCTTGTTGATCCAGTTTCCGATGTTGACCTTGCGGAGCTGATAACCCCTTTGAATTCAAAGACCTGGTTGCTGCATGCCGCCACCCAAGATCTGCCGTGCTTGGCGGAGCTAGGATTCCACCCCGCAGCCCTGATTGACACCGAACTTACCGCGAGAATCGCAGGACTTGAGCGCGTCGGCCTAGGGTCAGTATGCGAGGTCCTTCTGGAACTTGAACTTGCTAAAGAGCACTCAGCCGCTGACTGGTCACAACGTCCACTAACCGAGGAAATGCTCGACTACGCAGCCTTGGATGTCGATGTGATGTTTGAGCTCTGGGAAGCGCTGAAGACCCTGATCGAGGAATCTGGTAAGTCGACTTGGCTTGAGCAAGAGTTCACTCACCTGCTTGATTTCAAACCAAAGCCCCCGCTCGAAGAACCCTGGCGCGGACTGCCCGGCATAAGCCGAATAAAGGACCTCCCGAAGCTAAAGATTGCTGCGAGCCTTCATGCTGTTAGAGATGCCATAGCAATAGAGAAGGACATTGCGCCAGGACGATTGATTCCGGACCGATCGATTATGGCAGCCGTGAATCAGGCGCCAAAAACTAGAAGTGAACTTGCAAACAACAAGGAGTTCCAGGGCAGGGCGTCCAGGACACTGCTTTCGACATGGT
>CANESN010000076.1 GCA_947441105.1 Micrococcales bacterium | reverse complement strand
TCAGATTCCACCTGGACCGCGTCTAGGAAATGTCGTAATCGAAGCCGAAAAGATCGCCAAAGGTTTCGATGGCAGGCCGCTGTTCTCAGACCTGAGCTTCTCGCTTCCTCGCAACGGAATCGTCGGAATAATTGGTCCAAACGGTGTTGGTAAATCCACATTGTTTAAGTGCATCACCGGTCTGCACGAGCTGGATTCTGGAAAGCTCAAGATTGGTGAGACCGTCGCGATTAGCTACGTTGACCAGTCCCGAGAGGGTATCGATCCCAATAAGTCGCTCTGGGAAGTAGTTTCCGGAGGACTGGATTACATCCAAGTTGGCCAGGTTGAGATGCCATCCCGCGCTTATGTTGCAGCCTTCGGTTTCAAGGGTGCTGACCAGCAGAAGAAGGCAGGGGTGCTCTCCGGTGGTGAACGCAACCGTTTGAACCTCGCGCTGACTTTGAAACAGGGTGGAAACCTATTGCTTTTGGATGAGCCAACTAACGACCTTGATGTTGAGACACTTTCTTCTTTGGAGAATGCTCTGCTTGAGTTCCCAGGTTGCGCCGTCGTGATTACTCACGATCGTTGGTTCCTGGACCGAGTCGCGACTCACATCTTGGCTTACGAGGGCACTGACGAAAAGCCTGACCAGTGGTATTGGTTCGAAGGAAACTTCGAAGCTTACGAAGAGAACAAGATTTCAAGGCTTGGAGCGGATGCAGCTAAACCACATCGCTCCACCTACCGTCGCTTAACTCGCGACTAGGAAACCTCTGGAATCCTGACCATTCCCTCTTGGGCAACCGACGCGATCAAGCGACCTTCGCGGTCAAAGATCTTTCCCTGAGATAAACCTCGTCCGTTTTGCGCGCTTGGCGAGTCTTGGACATAGAGCAGCCACTCATCGACCCGAGCAGGTCTGTGAAACCACATCGCGTGATCAAGACTTGCCGAGGCAAGACCAGGGTGAGCCCAGCTAAGGCCATGCCGGCGAAGGATTGACTCCAGGATGCTGTAATCGCTCGCATACGCCAGCGCTGCCGCCTGCAACTGCGGGTCATCAGGAAGTTTTGAGAGAGCTTTAAACCAAATCAGCTGCTCGGCTAGGTGCTCTTTGGCAGGTTGAAGATAAACCGGCTCACTGGCGTGACGAAGATCAAATGGCCTGGCTTTGGACCAGTAGTTGGTTGCAGGGTGATCAATTGCTCCAAGCAGGTCTGCTGCGGAGGGCAATTGCTCCGGGGGAGTCACGCCTTCTGGCATAGTGCTCTGGTGCTCGACTCCAGGGCCATCGTCTTGGAATGAGGCGATCATTGAAAAGATGGGCTGGCCATCCTGAAGGGCATGGACTCTTCTCGCGCTAAAGCTTCTTCCGTCTCGAAGCACCTCAACTGAAAAAGCGATTTCCTTTTGGATATCTCCCGGTCTTAGAAAGTAAGAGTGCAGGCTGTGCGGAGCTCTGCCTTCGACCATGGTCCGCATTGCTGCAACCAACGCTTGCGCTAGCACTTGGCCACCGAAGACTCTCCCGTGTGGCATCCACTGAGTGCGGCCAACAAACTCGGTCGCGCTTTTTCTCTTGATGTCTAGAACATCAATGAGATCAGCAACTGGATCGGAGGGGATTTTTGGTTCTTGCATTGTGGCCTCGATTCGTTAGCTAGTTTAGAGAGCGTCATGACAGCCAAAATTGCATTCTCAGAGTCTGCCGATCTCTCGGACCTCAAATCCTTCTTAGAGCGAGCGAAGAGACTTGACGACTCTGGGATTGTGAAGTTCAAGGCCGCCGGTGACGTATTGGCGGTCTATGTGTCTCCAATCTTCTCGGGATCGCTTCTAGGTGGCGGAACCACGGTGCTTGGTCTTCGAACTTTGCGACTTCGAAGCGAATATCAAATTGATGCAAATTTTGAAATAGCGGCAATTTTGGACCGCTTGGCAAAGCCAACTATCTTTTTGACCTCAGCCCTAGAACTTCCAGCTGTAACCGTGAAGGTGCCGTGGGCCGGAATCACGCCCCCGCGCGATGGCTGGGAAAGAGTCGCAAGTATCTCGCAAGCTCAGCTGTCCGAGGTCGCAAAACTAGGCATTGCTGAGGTCGCAAGCTTGCTACCGGAGAGCATCGGTAGCTCGATAGCTTCCAAGGTTCGTCAGCAAGTTTGGGGGAGGCTCATCGCTGCCGAGACCCCGTATCCGGCTGGAGCGGCTTTTGCGATGTCAGGTTTGGGCTTTTTGACACCGGACGAGGAGATAGCGGTCTTTCAGGCACCTGGCTGGTTGCGACTGAGCAGTGAAAACGGTCACGTCTTGTGCCGATTTGGATCGACGACTTAATCCTCGAAAGTGTTCAACATGGCGTGCGCTGCTCGTTCTAGGTAATCCCATAGCTCTGCGTGATCTAGGGGTGAAAGCTCCAACTGATCAACCGCTGCCCTCATGTGCCCAAGCCAAGCATCCTTGGCCGCTGGATTGATCTTGAATTCATAGTGCCGCATGCGAAGTCTTGGGTGACCGCGCTCTTGCTGGTAGGTGTCGGGTCCGCCCCAGTACTGCTCCAAAAACATCTTTAGTCGGCGTTCAGCCGGACCTAAGTCCTCTTCCGGGTACATCGGCTTGAGAATCGGATCTTGAGCAACACCTTGGTAAAACAGCTTTGCTAATTTGGCGAAGGTCTGCTCTCCGCCGAATTGTTCGTAACGAGTGCTATCCACGCTTTTGGCTGGCGTTTCCGACCTTGAGAATTTCACCGTTTCGCACGTACCAGAGCGTGCCATCAGCGTCTCTTACCCGAGTAACTCGCAGCTCAACGGCTTCGATCACGCCAACCACACCGTCTAGGTTCACGGTGTCACCGACTCCGTATTGGTCTTCGAAAACAATGAAGATTCCGCTGATCACGTCTTTCACAAGGGCTTGACCACCAAAACCAAGGGCTGCACCCAAAATGGTCGTCACGGCAATAAGTGCTCCGGTGTCAACACCTAGCTCGCTAAGAATCATCACCAATGTGGTGATGGCAATTGCCCAGGTCGCAAAGTTATTGCTGATCGATGCAATGGTTGCCGAACGAGAAACTAAGCGCTGCTCGCTGATGACTCCGCCCTTTTCTGCCTTGTTCCGAAGTTTGTTTACCACTCGGTTCGCCAGCACTTTGAGTATTACTCGCAAGGTAATGGCGATTGCCAGAATTACGACAATTCGAATCACCAGCTGGATGACCTCTGGAACTTCAAACCACTGCATGATTTACCTAGTCGGCCTTCTGGGCAGACAGTGCTCGCTCAACCTCGGCCAGGTTCTCCACCAGGATTCGACGAAGTGCTGGCTTCTCTCTAACCGCAGGCGAGTCAATAAGTTCTCTGGTCGAAGCCGCAAGTTCCTCTGAGGCGAGTTTTAGCGGGTAAAGGTTGATAAGCAGGTATTCGGCAATCTTGTAGCTGAAGCGATCCCAGATTCCAACTGCTGCCTCGTGGTAGCGCTTGGAGAATGGAGCAATCAAGTTCAGATCGGTTACGCGCTGGAACCCAAGGGATGCGGCCTGCACCAAAGTGTTTGAGTACTCCTTGGTTTCAACTAGTAGCTTCCAAGTTGCTTCCTTGTTGGCTGCGGTTGGAATTGCTGCTCTGGCACCGGCGGCAAAACGCTGGCCGTTGGCGGTGTTATCGTGCGCAAGTTCTGCCGCGATCTCACTCTCTCCGAATACGCCGTTCATAACCAAACCGGTAGTGAGCTCCCAACGGACATCCTGATCAACGGTGAAACCAGCAAGCTGGATCTTTCCGCTTAGCAGGCCCTGCATCCACTGCTGCTGGCTAGCGCTCCTTGCGAATACTGGCAAGAACTTGACGAACTGCAGCTGTGAGTCTGAACCAGCTTTTGCCTTGGTTGCAAGATCAATCAGTCCATCAGCAATGCGCTCAAGCGCTTGAGGTCTTGTACCGATAGGAATGTAAAGATTTCCGTTGGTAACCAGCTGACGCAAAATGGTCTGGATGGTAGTCGACTCGGTCTCGGTCTCAAGGTGAGCAAACACGAGCTCGATGAAATCGCTACTGGAGGTTTCAGCATCACGGGCAGCATCGCAGGCTGCTGTCCATACCAACGCCCTAGCCATAGGGTCCTCAATGCGGGAGACGTTAGCCATAGCGGTTTGGTTGGATAGCGAATCCAGGCGTATTTTCGCGTATGCGAGGTCCTTGTCATTCACTAGCACTAGGTCAGGTCGCTTGGTTCCGATCAACTCAGAGATGGAGGTCGAAGGACCATCGATCTCGGTCTCTAGGTAGTGCGAGCGCTTGAGCACTCCACCTTCCAGATTGAAATAGCCAATACCCAGGCGGTGAGGGCGAAGAGTTGGCTGGGAAGCAATAGCGGTCTGTGTTACCTCGAACTTGGTAATCACGCCGTTTTCATCGTGCTCGATAACCGGCTTGAGAGTGTTCACGCCCGCGGTCTCAAGCCAGAGCTTGGACCAACTGGTCAGGTCTCGGCCAGACTCGCGCTCGAGCTCCACCAAGAGGTCGTTCAATTCGGTGTTCTTCCACTGGTGCTTCTGGAAGTAGCTTCCGACTCCACGTAGGAATGGCTCCTGACCTACCCAGGCGACAAGCTGCTTTAGAACAGAAGCCCCCTTTGCGTAGGTAATGCCATCGAAGTTGACCTGCACGTCCTCCAGGTCGTTGATTGTCGCAACGATTGGGTGGGTGGAAGGTAGCTGGTCCTGACGGTATGCCCAGTTCTTCTCAAGTGCTGCGAAAGTAATCCAGGTGTTTTTCCACTCGGTGGCCTCTGCAACTGCCAGGGTTGAGGCGTACTCCGCAAACGATTCGTTTAGCCAAAGGTCGTTCCACCACTTCATGGTGACCAGGTCGCCAAACCACATGTGAGCTAGTTCGTGCAGGATCGTGATTACTCGGCGCTCGCGGACAGCGTCGGTAACTGCAGAGCGGAAGACGTAGTTCTCGGTAAAGGTGACAGCGCCAGCGTTCTCCATGGCACCGGCATTGAAGTCTGGAACCCAGAG
>CANESN010000075.1 GCA_947441105.1 Micrococcales bacterium | reverse complement strand
CTAACCGCTGCGCGGTTGTAGATCTTTACCAACAGGTCGTTCTTTTGAAGAAGTGCCCCTTCGACCTTCTGCAGCAAAATGCTTGGGTCGAATAGGTCCTGAATTCGAATTCCTAGGCGGCCCATTTTGTCGCCGTAGGTTGGGCCAATGCCGCGACCGGTTGTCCCGATGGCGCGCTTACCCAAAAAGCGCTCGGTCACCTTGTCCACGGTGACGTGGTAAGGGGTGATGACGTGAGCGTTAGCGGAGATTAGAAGCTTTGAGGTGTCTACACCTCGATCGTTTAGGCCATCGATCTCGCGGAAAAGTACCTCTAGGTCGACCACAACACCGTTACCGATAACCGGGGTGCAGGCTGGGGTGAGGATTCCGGAAGGCAATAGGTGCAGTGCAAATTTCTTGTCGCCAATAACCACGGTGTGGCCAGCGTTGTTGCCGCCTTGGTAGCGAACCACGTAATCGACGCGGTCACCGAGTAGGTCGGTTGCTTTACCCTTACCTTCATCGCCCCACTGGGCTCCGACTAGGACTACTGCGGGCATGGCTTTACCCCTTCCGTCTTGGGGATCTCAGGGCGAATGGCCCTGTCACAATTCTAACTAAAAACGTGCTGCATCACCCAAGAGTGCATTGTTATTGCTGCAGCCGCCGAGGCGTTTATCGATCGGGTGGAACCAAACTGCACAATCTCCAAAACCATGTCTGCACCATCCAGCGCAGCCTGCGATAGCCCAGGGCCTTCCTGGCCGAATAGGAATACACACTCTTTTGGCAGTTGCACATTCTCAATCTGCTTGCAGCCTGGAACATTGTCGATTGCAATGATTGGAAGCTTGCCGCCGGTTGAGCTTGCAGTTTTTGCCCACTCAATAAGGCTCTCAACGTCTGGGCGGTGGGTGACGTGCTGGTAGCGGTCGGTAACCATTGCACCGCGACGATTCCAGCGGCGATTACCAATGATGTGGACTTCTTTTGCCATAAAGGCATTTGCGGTTCTAACGATCGAACCAATGTTTAGATCGTGCTGCCAGTTTTCAATTGCAACGTGATAGCCGTGACGCTTGGTATCTAGGTCGGCAACAATCGCCTCCATTGACCAGTAGCGATAGACATCAATCACGTTTCTGGTGTCGCCATTTGCCAAGAGCTCTGGGTCAAACTTTGAAAAGTTTGGATCCTTGGCAGGATCTCCCGAGTATGGCCCTACTCCCCAGGTGGATTGTTCATGGGTTCCGGTGGCGTTTTCTTTTTCTTCATTCACTGGGCTAAGCCTAAAGCTAGGCTTGAGCTATGACTGGGCGTTCAAGAGTAAAAAACTGGCTAACCGACATGGATGGCGTGCTTTGGCACGAGGGAATGCCGATTCCTGGCGCTGTTGAGCTGATCAAAAAGTGGCAGGACGAGGGCACCGAGTTCTTGGTGTTGACCAATAACTCCACTTTCACCCCGAGAGACTTGGCAGCCAGGCTGCAAGCCGGCGGACTGGACGTTCCTGAGGAGCGCATCTACACCTCAGCACTTGCCACGGCAGATTTTGTGAAGTCTCAAAAACCTCACGGCACCGCATTTGTGATTGGCGAAGTTGGCCTAACCACCGCGATGCACGAAATCGGCTACGTGATGACCGAGGTTGACCCGGACTACGTAGTTTTGGGCGAAACCAGAAACCTAAGCTTCGAAGCCCTAACCAAGGCAGTTCGCCTAATTGGTAAGGGTGCCAGATTCATTGCCACCAACCCAGATGTGACCGGACCTTCCGCCGATGGACCGCTTCCAGCTACCGGTTCGGTGGCGGCTTTGATTACCGCTGCCACGGGCAAGGCCCCATACATTGTGGGCAAGCCGAACCCGATGATGTTCAGAAGCGCAATGAACAAGATCAATGTCCACTCCGAGGACACCGCGATGATCGGTGACCGCATGGACACCGACATTGTTGCGGGTATTGAAGCTGGCCTTCACACCATCTTGGTGATGACCGGAATCTCGGACGATACTGAAATTGCTAAGTATCCGTTTAGACCAACTGAGATTTTGAACTCGGTGGCAGATCTAATTTAGACCTAGGTCTTCTAGGGTGATGGCGGTCAAATAGGCAAAGCCTGCGGCCTCAATGGCTTGGCGTGCACCGGTGTCGCGATCCACCACTGTTGCCACTGCCACCACATTCGCACCAGCTGCTTTGAGTGCCTCGGCTGCGGTCAGTGGTGATCCACCGGTGGTAGAAGTGTCTTCCAAAACCACAACCCGCTTACCAACAACGCTTGGACCCTCAACCTGGCGGCCCATGCCGTGTGCCTTGGCTTGCTTGCGCACTACAAAGGCATCGAGCTTGCGACCTTGAGCGGCAGCCTGGTGCAGCAAAGCACTTGCCACCGGGTCTGCACCCATGGTCAGACCACCGGCTGCATCAACATCACCAAAACCATTGTCATCCAAAAGTTTGAGCATGACCTTGCCGATCAGGGGCGAAGCCTCGTGGTGCAGGGTGGCTCGGCGAAGATCTACGTAGTAGTCGGCCTCAATGCCAGAGGAAAGTGTCACCTTGCCGTGAACGATTGCGAGCTCTTTTATAAGTTCAACAAGTCGTGGCTTATCCGGTGCGGTGAAGGTCATGTGCCAAGGCTAGCAAGGTTTGCTGGTTAGAGTTGTGAGGTGAAAATCGCAACCTGGAATGTCAACTCTGTTCGAGCTCGAAGCCCAAGAGTGACTCAGTTTTTGGAGCGCACTCAAATTGATGTGCTTGGCATGCAGGAGATTAAGTGCAAGCCAGAGCAGTTTCCGTATGCCGACTTTGAGGCCATTGGTTACAAGGTCGTTGCCCACGGTCTAAACCAGTGGAATGGCGTTGCTTTCGCCTACCGTGCAGATCTAGAGCCTGAAGATATTGAGTTCTCATTCACCGACCAGCCCCAGTTCAAGGACGTCGTGGAGGCTCGCGCCATAGGCGCAACCTTCAATGGCGTAAGAATTTGGTCTCTGTACGTCCCCCACGGCCGTGGTCTTGAAGACCCACACATGGAATACAAGTTGGAGTTCCTTGATCGCCTGGCTGCCAATACCGCTGAGCAGCTCGAAGCAAGCCCCGACTTGGACCTTTGCCTAATGGGCGATTTCAATATCGCGCCATTGGATAGCGATGTTTACGACCTTTCGATGTTCGAAACTCACATCTCAGAACCGGAGAGACAGGCCTTTGAGGCCTTTGAGCAAATTGGTCTTGTCGATACTGTTCGCGAACTAGTCCCCGGCCAATACACCTACTGGGATTACAAAGATCTTTGTTTCCCAAAAAACAATGGCATGCGAATTGACTTCTGCCTAACCTCTGAATCCCTCACCGAAAAAGTTATTGGGGCAACCATCGAGCGCGATGAGCGCAAGGGCGAGGGTCCTAGCGACCACGTTCCTGTTGTGCTTGAGCTTTCCGACTAAGCCAATCCTGACGCTCTTTCTCGGAGAGCTTCTCAATCGCGTATCGAAGTGCGGTTCTTGGCATGGTCGCGGAATGCTGCTCTAGAAAATCGCGCAACGCGCGCAAATCTTTTTTGCCAACCTCGCGAAGTGACCAACCAACCGCTTTGTGGATCAGATCGTGCGGGTGATCCAGCAACTCTTCACAGATAGCCAAAGTTGGGGCCATATCAAACTGCGCAATCATCGGGAAAGTCAGGATTACAGCACTTCGCTGAATCCAAAGGTTTTTGGACTTGGCGCGCTTGAGCAAAAACTCAATTGCCTTTGGGTCATCAACTAGTTCTTTACCGAAGCGATTGGCCGATACGTCCACCAGGTCCCAGCTGTTGATGCAACCCGAATCGTAAAGACTGAGGTATTTCTTGAATAGGTCAGTACGTAAGTCTTTGTCTTTGGCCTTTTCATACTGGGTGGTCAGAATCACCACCGCACACAGTCGGTCCTCGTGATACTCGCCTTTAGAAAGCTCTCGGATTGTCTCCCAGCTGGCATTTTTGTATTCGCGGGCGACGGCCCTGGTTTCGGGAACTTTGACACCCAGAAACTTGTCACCCTCGCCATACTCACCGGGTCCGGTTTTATAAAACCAAGCCAGGTCAATGGCATGAGCCGGGCGTGCGAAAGAACGAATGTCCTTGCGAATGTCTTCGAGCATTAGCGAATGGTGTCAGCCACCACGATCAGGGAGTCACCCTTTTTAGGGGTGAACATTGCTTCCTTGCTTGGGTTTAGCGCTACCCCTGCTGCTGCGTCGCCAGCGCTCTTAGTCGCAGAGCGGAAGCCGATCGCTGATTCACCCTTGGCACGGGCGTTAGCAACCAGCTGCGCGTAGCTGACCTCCTTGCCAACCGGTGAGTAAAGAGCAATGTCGCGGACGCTAATTGATGCGCCATCGGCGTCGAATAGGTCTTCAAATACCGGAGCAAGTGCTGGGTTCTCGGAAACCTGCGCAATTAGCAGTGCGGCTAGGTTGTCGCTAACTACCAAGTCATCGACCGCTGCAACTCGAGCAATCTCTGCCTTTCGACCATCGAGAATCTCAGCCACCAAACGGGTTGGCTCAACACCATTATTTGGAGCTTCAAACAAGCGGTTCATCTGCAGCATGGTGAGCATGGTCTGGGCATCTGCTTCAGCCTCGCTGATTGCGTTGCGGTAGCCAAGCACGATTACCTCGTCGTAGTGCCTTGCACTCGCGGCTGCAGTTAGGTCGTCAATGTCACCGGTGACAGACGCGGTGGTGACCTTGATGTTGGTTCCAAAATCCAGGCTCTTTAGCTGGTCCTCGGCCACCAAGCTCTTACGAGCAAGAATGTGGACGGTCGAGCCCTTTGGCAAAAATGCAGCTAGCTCGTTGATTACCGAGCGACCCATCTCGGACCAACCGATAACCAGTAGGTGTTCTGGCTTGGCAGTTGGGACTGCGATCTTGGCGGCTTTTTTGACTAGCTCCTCGCGGGTGCCGGTGTAGGTGACCTTGTCATCGTCCTGAGCAATCGCAATGATCCTGCTGCCCTTAGCGATCTTTGTGGTGTGCTT
>CANESN010000074.1 GCA_947441105.1 Micrococcales bacterium | reverse complement strand
GATTGGGCTTAGTCGAAGCTCGTTGCGCGCGGCTTGTGAAGACCAAGGCCTAACTTTCTGGGACGATCCACATAATGAGAATCCACAGTTTCTAAGGGTTCGTGTTCGAAAGCTATTGGATTTGATGGAACAGGAACTGGGTCCGGGGATCGCTAAGTCGCTATCTAGAACCGCGGTCCAAGTTTCTGAGGCCGAGGAAGTACTAACCGGCATTGCAGCCCAGTTGGTTATCGATTCAAAGGATTCCGGCTCTGCCAGCTCGGTCAGCTATTTGGTTTCGAAGCTTGCGGCTGAGCCAAGCGCGGTAAGAAGCATGGCTTTACACATGATTGCCTCTCGGGCTGGTGCCAGAGCAATCTCAGCGGCGCAGATTGAAGCCATTGATGCACTTATTACCAATTGGCACGGGCAGAAATCTGCCTCGCTTTCTGGCATTACAGTAGAGCGGGTAAAAGACCTGTTGATTTTCACAAGGTCCAAGCCACCAACACCAGGAGCCTGCTAGTGCATCTGAACCACCCAGACATCAAAGAGGTATTGGTTACCGCGGAGCAGATTCAAGCCCGCATCGCAGAGCTTGCTGCACCAATCGACGAGTTTTACAAGGACAAGAACGTCCTGCTGCTGGGAATCCTCAAGGGAGCTGTGCCATTTATGGCAGACCTAGCAAGGGCGATGCAGATTCCAACCAAGCAGGACTGGATGGCGGTTTCTTCCTACGGCTCTGGAACTGTTTCCTCTGGCGTGGTTCGAATTCTCAAAGACTTAGACACCGATGTCAAAGATCGCAATGTTTTGATTGTTGAGGACATCATCGACTCCGGCCTAACCCTCTCCTGGCTCACAGCCAATTTGAAGGCTCGTGGGGCAGCATCAGTAGAGATTGTTACCCTGCTTCGAAAGCCAGATGCCGCCAAGGTTGAAATAGCTGTCAGATGGGTGGGGTTTGATATCCCGAACGAGTTCGTAGTTGGTTACGGTCTGGATTACAACGAGCAGTACCGCTCACTCGATGGCGTTGGCATCCTCTCGCCAAGCGTCTACAGCTAGAGATTAGGGAAGGGGCACACGCCCACATGAAGATGAAGAAGTTTTTGCGCGGCCCATGGCTTTGGGTTGGTCTTGCACTTGGTGTGCTGCTGATCGGCAGCCAGCTGATGTCCACCCAGCAGTTCACCAAAGTCGACACCCAGGTTGGTCTCGAGCTAATCGAAACCGGTAAAGCAAAGACCGTAAAGATCTTCGATGGTGACCAGCGCGTTGATGTCACCCTGATCAACAAGGACGTCGAATACGGCGAGCAGATTCAGTTTTTCTACGTGAAAGGCCGCGAAGTCGCGGTAACCGCGGCCGTTGCCGATGCAACTATTTCCGAGGGCTGGACCGATGAGGTGCTGCGCACCCCTTGGTATCTTGCGCTTTTGGGATCACTACTACCTTTCATCATCATCCTGGCGCTGTTCTGGTTCCTAATGGGCTCGATGTCTGGCGGCGGACGCGGAGTAATGAACTTCGGTAAGTCCAAAGCCAAGATGGTCACCAAGGAGACCTCGAACATCACCTTCAAGGATGTTGCCGGTATCGATGAGGCCATGGAAGAGCTGGTCGAAATCAAGGACTTCCTAAAGGACCCAAAGAAGTTCCAGGAAATGGGCGCGAAAATCCCACGCGGAGTTTTGCTCTACGGTCCTCCGGGAACCGGTAAGACCTTGGTCGCCAAGGCGGTTGCCGGCGAAGCTGGCGTGCCATTCTTCTCAATCTCAGGCTCTGACTTTGTTGAAATGTTTGTCGGTGTCGGTGCATCTCGAGTGCGTGACCTATTCGAGCAGGCCAAGCAGGCTTCTCCCGCAATCATCTTCGTCGACGAGATTGACGCCGTTGGTCGTCACCGCGGCACCGGTATCGGTGGCGGAAACGATGAGCGTGAGCAGACCCTGAACCAGCTTTTGGTTGAGATGGATGGTTTTGACACCAGCTCGAATGTGATCTTGATTGCCGCAACTAACCGTCCTGACGTCTTGGACCCAGCGCTATTGCGTCCAGGGCGCTTCGACCGCCAGGTCGGCGTTAACGCACCGGACCTAAAGGGCCGCGAGCAGATTCTGGGTATTCACTCGAAGAACAAGCCGCTTTCAGAGGATGTAAATCTAGAACTTGTTGCTCGTCGCACTCCTGGCTTCACCGGAGCTGACCTAGCGAATGTGCTAAACGAGGCAGCGCTTTTGGCTGCTCGCCTAAACCGCAAGGTAATTGACAACGAAATCATCGACGAGGCCATCGACCGCGTCATCGGAGGACCGCAGAAGAAGTCCACCCTGATGCGCGATCACGAACGCCTAATCACCGCCTACCACGAGGCTGGTCACGCACTAGTTGCAGGAGCTCTCAACCACTCTGACCCGGTCACTAAAATCACCATTTTGCCTAGAGGTAGAGCACTTGGTTACACCATGGTGATGCCGATGGAAGATCGCTACTCGATCACCCGCAACCAGTTGCTTGACCAGATTGCTTACGCAATGGGTGGCCGCATTGCAGAGGAAATTGTTTTCAAGGATCCAACCACCGGTGCATCGAACGACTTCGAGAAGGCAACCAGCACAGCACGCACCATGGTTACCCGCTTCGGAATGAGCCAGAAGGTCGGAGCCATTTCACTTGGTTCAAGTGCCTCTGAGCCATTTTTGGGTCGCGAACTTGGAGCCCACCGCGACTTCTCAAACGAGATGGCCCAGCAGGTGGACACCGAAGTGCGCCTGATTTTGGAGACTGCACTTGACGAGGCCCACAAGGCCATTACTCAGAACAGATTGATCCTGGACAAATTGGCCAAGGCGCTTTTGGAGCAGGAGACCCTGAACCAAGATGAGGTCGCCAAGATCTTCAAGGGCATCAAGAAGCTCCCTGAGCGTGCCACCTGGCGCTCGTCTTCCAAGCGCGCTGTTTCGACCAAGGGACCAATTGCGGTTCCAAAGCGCAGGGTAAAGCAGCTTGAGGCACTTCCAGAAGAGCCAAAACCACAGACTGAGTCCAAGGAAGAAAGTGCAAGCTGATCGAATCCGCAGTGCGGTCCGCGAACTGCTTTTGGCAATTGGCGAGGATCCAGATCGCCCTGAACTAGCTGCAACCCCTTCAAAGGTTGCCGATGCCTACGCGGCTTTTTTCAAGGGAATTGGTCAGGACCCACTTGAGCCTTTGGCGGATAATTTTGCCGCCGAGCACAATGAGGCGGTAATTCTCAAAGACATCGAACTGGTTTCGATTTGCGAACACCACCTACTTCCATTCACTGGAGTTGCCCACATCGCCTACCTACCAAACGAGAAGGTTGCAGGTCTTGGTCGTTTGGCGAACGTGGTTGAGATTTTGGCATCGCGTCCGCAGCTGCAGGAGAACCTAACCGCACAGGTCGCAGATGCAATTGAGACCGGTCTTTCAGCCCGTGGCGTCTTGGTTGTTATTGAGGCCAGACACCAGTGTGTGGCATCTCGCGGTGCCAGGCAGCCAGAGGTAAACACCATCACCATGGCAACTCGGGGCGAATTCTCAGACCCTCTGCTTCGCGCAGAGATCATGGGTTTGATTAGTCGTGGGTCATGAGCTGGTTTGCCCCAAAGATTATGGGAGTGGTGAACACCACTCCGGACTCTTTTAGTGACGGCGGTCAGTATTTAGAGCTAGAACAGGCCCTCGCCCACGCCAAGCTTTTAGTTTCACAGGGCGCAACCATCATCGATGTTGGCGGTGAGTCAACCCGTCCAGGTGCGCTGCGAGTCTCGCTTGAAGAAGAGCAGGCTCGCGTTATCCCGGTGATAAAAGCAATCAAGGCGGAGCTCGATGTCGAAGTTTCTGTCGACACCATGAACGCGCAGACCGCAAAGCTGGCAGTTCTCGCAGGTGCGGATTACGTCAACGATGTGTCGGGCGGTCTGGCAGATAAAACAATGTTTGCGTCGATTGCACCGCTTGGTTGCAAATACATCCTCGGTCACTGGAGGGGTCACTCCAATGTCATGGACCAGCTAACCGGTTATCAGGACATTGCAAAGGACGTGGTTGCCGAACTCAGTGAACAGGTGGCGATGGCGGTCGCAGCTGGCATCGACCGATCACGACTTGTGGTTGATCCAGGACTTGGATTTGCCAAGAACATACCCGAGAACTGGGAGCTGGTTGCCCGGCTCGATGAGCTCAAGAACCTTGGACTTCCAATGTTGGTGGGGGCATCTCGCAAGCGATTCTTAGCAGCTGCGCTCGATGAGGAAGATCCGGGGTCGGTGGCAAACGGACGCAGAGACGTGGCAACTGCCGTGCTGACGGCGCTGCTGCTACAGCGCGGACTTTGGGGGGTTAGGGTCCACAATGTGGAGCTAACCGCTGACACAATTGCAATTGTGAAAAAGCTCAAGGAGTCGATCTAGTGCGCTACACAATTGAACTAAAAGGCCTGGAGGTCTTCGGTTACCACGGTGTGCTGCAGCATGAGAAGGACTTCGGTCAAATCTTTTTGATTGACTGCCGCTACCAGGTAGAGGCCGAGGCGGAAGACCAGCTTTCTTCAACCGTCTCTTATGCAGCTATCGCTGACCTTTTGCATGTGACCGCAACCAGTAATCGCTTCGACCTAATCGAGTCTTTGGCGTCGGCTTGCTTGGCTGCAGTTTCGGCATCGGATAGCAAGATTGCAGCCGTCAAGGTCACCGTTCACAAACCTCACGCTCCTATTGAGCACGGTTTTGAAGATGTCTCAGTCAGCGTCCAAAGCGGTCGGTTTGAAGACTAGGGCGATCCTCGCGCTCGGCGGCAATCTTGGTGACCGGGCGCAGACCATCCGCGATGCAGTTTTGCAAATTGATGCGCATCCTGACATCTCGGTCAAACGACAGTCCGGGCTCTACGAATCTTTTGCGATGACCTCAAAGGGAATCGATCAATCGGAGCCGAATTACCTAAATGGGGTGATTGAGGTTTCTACCAAACTCAAGCCAAAGCGTTTACTGGCGGCACTAAATGAAGTTGAGAATCTCTTCG
>CANESN010000073.1 GCA_947441105.1 Micrococcales bacterium | reverse complement strand
TTCGAGCTTTACTACGGCGTCTAGTAAGCCAAATTGAAAACAGGCGGGCCTTCGGGTTCGCCTGTTTTCGTTTAAGCGAAATGCTTTTCGAACGCAGTTCTAGCCTTGCGCGTAATTGAAAGGTAGTTCTCTTCAAGTAATTGGGAATCCCCCGGCTGGTATTCGAGAATTCTTGCCATGGCATCGAGCTGGCGAAGATCGTTAGGTAACTGGTCAGTCCGCTTATCGCTCGCCAAAACCTCAGCACTGCGACATCTTGAAGCAATTAGCCAACCTGCGGCTAAGCGCTGAATGTCATCAGCCGGAATCAACCCTTGGGCTCTTAGTGCCTCGAGCGCTTCGGAGGTCGAGGTTGTTTGCAATGCTGGGACCTTGTCTGCGTGCTGCAGTTGCCAAATCTGCACCAACCACTCGACATCTGAGATGGAGCCCCTACCAAGTTTTAGATGTCTAGCCGGGTCTGCCCCCTGCGGCAGCCTTTCGGTCTCGACGCGGGCCTTTATTCGACGAATCTCAATCAGGTTTGCCTTGGAGATGTCCTTGGGGTAGCGGTAGGGGTTTATCAGAGTCGTGAACTCCTCCTGGAGTTCTGTCGAGCCAACTAGAACTCTTGCTCGCAAGAGCGCTTGGAACTCCCAAGCGTCAGCCCAGCGCTCGTAGTAGCCGGCATAGCCCGCTATAGAACGAACTCTTGGGCCGTTTTTACCCTCGGGCCTTAGGTCTAAATCAAGTTCAAATTCCAGCAGCAAATCCTTAGATAGCGAAAGTAGTAGCGAAGACACTTTCTCTGCTTCAGCCTGGGCCGTTAGCCGGTCGGATTTATACACCAGCATGCCGTCAGCATCTGAACCGAATCCCAGTTCCATGCCACCCCAGCGGCCCATTGCGACCACTCCGAAGTAAATATCTGAGCCAGCAGCTTGCTTGGCAAGTTCCACCATTGAAATAACGTAGGCGTCAGTAATGGCGGTTAGTCCTTCGGAAATCTGAGTCATCGTTGTCGCTCCCAAGACTGCAGAACTCGCAATACGAAGAATCTCTCGCCGTCTCACCTGCCTCAGGGCTTCTGCACACTGCTCAGTGTCAGTCGAGCGCTCAATAATCGCCGACATCTCATCGACAATGACTCCCCTCTCGAGTGGCATGAGGGAATCTTCATCGCTGAACCAAACTGACGAATCTGTAATGTGCTCGAGCAGTCGTGCGATAAATGCCGAAGATGAAAGCACGCGCATCAACCGTTCTGCAGCGCCCGAGGAATCCCGGAGCATCTTGAGGAACCAGTGAGTCTCACCAAGGCTCTCACTCAGTCTTCTAAAGGAAATCAAGGCCCTGTCAGGGTCTATCCCCTCGGCCATCCACCGTAACAACACCGGAAGCAGTGTCCGCTGGATAACCGCTCTGCGGGATACCCCTGAGGTAAGAGCGGCGATGTGAGAAACAGCGCCCTTGGCATCGCTGAAACCTAGGGCGCTTAGACGATCAAGCACTTCCTCGTCCGTTAGCTGGACATCATTCGGGCTCAGGCTGGCCATAGCAGTCAACAGCGGCCGGTAGAAGACACTGTCATGCAGCGCAGCAACTTCGCCACGAACCCTGCTCCAGAGTTCCTCAAGGCTTGCCGTGGTGAGTCCCATGCCCCTTGCGATTCGCCGGCGTTCTGAATCATCGACTGGGATTAGGTGGTCTCGACGGAGTTTAGAAAGCTGGACTCGGTGCTCGATGGCTCTAAGTGTTTGGTAGTGACTGGTGAAAACCCCGGCATCGTCTCTGCCGATCAAGCCCGCTTCACTTAGTGCTCTAACAGCTGACAAGGTGTCCGGAACTCGAATTGATTCGTCTGTGACGCCGTGAACTAGCTGCAGTAACTGAGCCGTGAATTCGACATCTCTAAGCCCACCTCGACCGAGCTTTATCTCACGATCCTTTTCACCAGCCGGAATCAAATCAAGGACTCGCTTGCGCATGTTGCGAGCATTTTCAACGATTCCAGCGCGATCAGTGCGCCCCCATACCAAGGGTCTAATTGCCTGCTCGTATTGCCTTCCTAAGGTTTCGCTTCCAGCTACGAAACGAGCCTTGAGCAGTGCCTGGAACTCCCAGTCCTCGGCCCACTTTTGGTAGTAGCCCAAGTGAGCTTCGAGTCGGCGCACTAAAGCTCCAGACTTTCCCTCCGGCCTGAGGTTTGGGTCCACTTCCCATAGTCCGGGTTCGAGACTTGGTTCCGAGATGATTCGAGCGAGCTTGGTGGCCAGGCGCGTGCCAATCTCAATGACGTTCTCACCCTCGCCAGCAACCACGTAAATCACATCGACATCCGAGACATAGTTGAGCTCTCTGGCTCCACACTTACCCATTGCGATGACGGCTAACTCGGTAGCTTGAATCTCTTCTGCTGAATAGCGAGCCTCTTCAACTGTTTCGCGGCGCGCAATCTTCAACGCTGCCTCCAGCGCTCCCGCGGCTAAGTCGCTCAGCGCCGAAGTTACTGCTTGGATCGGAGCCTTGTAGTCCGAGTGACCGAGGTCGAAATCTGTGATCCTTACAAGCTGGGTCGAATAGGAGATCTTCAAAGCATCTTGAGATGAGTCGTCAAGCTTAAGAAGCTGCTCAGGGGTAGGTATGCGAGCTGGGGATGCAAAAAGTGACAGCAACTGCGGGTGCCGAAAGAGAAAGTCAGACAGTCCATTGCTAGCGGCTACCACCCTGCAAAGACGTTCTGCCTGGTCGTGCTTTGCCAAAATCTTAGATAAACCTTTTGGTTCTATTTCTGCCAGCCGAATTAGCGAATCTAAGGCACGATCCGGAGAAGAGCTAGCCGAGATCGCCGCAAGCGCTGCGTGGCCTCGATCACCAACCAGTCTTACCAGCTGCTCAAGTTTCGGCACGGTTTCGCTCAGCGCTTCAAAGCCCAGACGAGCTAACTCGCTAAGCGATGAGCTTCTGGAATCCACCATCTAGAGCGTGCGGAGGTTTTGCTCAAGTTCGAATAGGGTCACCTGAGAGCGGTACTGCGCCCATTCGTTTCGCTTGTTGGCAAGCACGTAGCTGAAAACCGATTCGCCCAAGACCTCTGCAGCGAGCTCAGATGACTCCAACTTTCTAATTGCGTGATCAAGTGATTGTGGCAACGCTTCAATTCCCATAGCGCGGCGTTCCATGTCACTGAGCGACCAGACATCATCCTCAGTCTCAGCAGCCAGCTCATAGCCCTCCTCGATGCCCTTCAAGCCCGCTGAAAGTAGCAGTGCGTAGGCAAGGTATGGGTTAGCGGCGGAATCCATTGCGCGATACTCGATGCGCGTGCTCTGACTCTTCTCAGGTTTGTGAAGTGGAACGCGAATCAGAGCGGAACGGTTGTTGTGACCCCAGCTGACATAGCTAGGAGCCTCTCCCCCGCCCCACAGGCGCTTGTAGCTGTTCACGTACTGGTTGGTGACCAAAGTCAATTCCGGAGCGTGACGGAGGATGCCAGCAATGAACTGACGTGCAACGTTGCTCAGGTGATACTTGGCAGCCGGGTCGAAAAACGCGTTGCGATCGCCCTCAAACAGCGAGAAGTGAGTGTGCATGCCGGAACCCGGGTGGTTAGTAAATGGCTTTGGCATAAATGTCGCGTAGACACCCTGCTCGATAGCAACCTCTTTCACGACCGTTCTAAAGGTCATGATGTTGTCCGCCATCGAAAGCGCATCGGCATAACGAAGATCAATTTCGTTCTGTCCGGGACCACCCTCGTGGTGGCTGAATTCGACTGAGATTCCCAGTTGCTCCAGCATCGTCACAGCGCGACGACGGAAGTCGTGGGCGGTGCCACCTGGAACATTGTCAAAGTAGCCTGCGGTGTCAACCGGGACTGGTTGACCGTTCTCGCCAAGCTCTGGGCTCTTTAGAAGGTAAAACTCAATCTCAGGGTGGACGTAGAAGCTAAAGCCCATTTTTGCGGCCTTGTCCAAGGCACGGCGCAATACGTTTCTTGGGTCCGCCGCTGCCGGCTTGCCGTCTGGGGTTGCGACATCACAAAACATGCGAGCTGCTGGATCTACGGTTCCGCGCCAAGGCAAGATCTGGAAGGTTGATGGGTCTGGCATAGCCAACATGTCAGCTTCGCTTGTTCTGGCTAGTCCCTCGATGGCTGAACCATCGAAACCGATGCCCTCGGCGAAGGCTCCCTCGATTTCGGCAGGTGCCACGGCGACCGACTTTAGGGTGCCGGCGACGTCGGTAAACCATAGTCGGATGAACTTCACGCCACGCTCTTCAATGGTGCGAAGTACGAACTCTTGCTGCTTGTCCATTAGACCTCCTGCTACTAGCTAATAGGCTAGTGGCTGTGCCAGAAATAAAAGTGGGTTTAGCGCAGACAAACCCAGTCGTAGGAGACTACGAAAACAACGCTGCTGTGATCCACAGCATGATGGCTCAAGCGCACTCCGAGGGGCTTGACCTAATCGTTTTTGGTGAGCTGGCACTTAATGGCTACCCGCTAGGAGACCTCAGCTACCGCAAGGATGTCATCGAGACTGGAGAACGGACTCTTGAGGACTTAATTGCCAAATCGGCTGCCTTTCCTGCACTCACGATTGTGCTTGGTCACGCAGCGCTGAGTGCAGCAGGACGCCCAGGAATACAGTCGTCTGATGCCATCGCCACCAACAGCGCCTCTGTATTTAGCGAGGGCAAGCTGATTGGGCGCTACGACAAGCAAAGACTTCCCAACTACGACGTGTTCGATGACTGGAGAAACTTCGTCCCTGGCAGCAGTGAGCTGATTTTTGATGTCGCGGGAACCAAGTGTGCTATTGCGATTTGCGAGGACATTTGGGATGAGGACTCAACTCGAGGGGAAAAGTTAAAAGCAATCGGTGTCGAGCTGATAATCGTGCCAAATGGATCTCCATACACTCGCGAAAAGAGCGCACAGCGCAGAGCTGCAGCAAAGTCGTTTGCTCAAGGCATCAGCCTCGCCTACGTGAATCTAGCCGGCGGGCAAGACGAGCTCGTTTTTGATGGCGATAGCTTCCTAATTGATCAATCAGGCAAAGAGATTGTCACAGCCGGCTTAAACCCTGGGCTCTATAGC
>CANESN010000072.1 GCA_947441105.1 Micrococcales bacterium | reverse complement strand
TCCAAGGTCGCAACCGCCACCTGGGTCGGAAATGTCTCGGGGCTCACCTCGCAGTCTTCCAAGAGTGTCAATGGCCGCGCAGTCTCGACAATTCGTCACTCGATCTGGAAAGCAATCATGACCGAGGTGAACAAGAGATATGTTGGCGAAGCCTTCCCTGCTGCGCTACCGCAGTACACCGCAGCCACCATGATCACAATTCCAAACACCACGGGCAGTGATTTGGAATCGGCCAAACTAAACCTCACAGGTGCACAGCTAAACATCGCGATTCAAAAGAGCGAGGTGTCCTCAACCGCTCCTGCCGGCACCGTTGCATACACAGTTCCAGCCGCCGGTGAAACCATCGCCCGCGGTTCGATCGTGAAGGTCTTCATCTCGGCCGGTGGCAAGCAAATTGTCCCAACGGTCCGAGGGCTGGAACTGAACCAGGCGAAGGCGAACCTAGAGGCTATGGGCTTCACGGTCTCTTTGCCGCAGTCCAGCCAAAGCCAGCTCAAGCAGTGTGATCCAGCTCTTGCCGAGGGCGTTGCCAACAGCACCCTGCCTGCGGCAGGTTCAGAAATCAGTGCCAACAGCGCGATTGTTTTGATACCGAACCAATGTGGCTAGCCGGTAACGCTGGGCCATTTGCGCTTAGAGAAGTAGAGCTTGCAATCGGTTTGGATAAACCGATTAGCGTGCTTCACATTTCCGACATTCACTTCGCCCCGGGGCAAAAGAAAAAGGCCGGTTTCCTCAAGGAGCTAGCGGGACTGAATCCTGACCTGGTGGTAAACACTGGCGACAACCTTGGACACAAAGACGCCATAAACCCTTGCCTGAGCGCACTGCGACCACTTTTTGATTTCCCAGGTGTCTTTGTAAACGGATCAAACGATTACCGAGCACCAAAGTTTAGAAACCCACTGAGCTATTTCCAGGGACCATCAAAGGTGCGAAACGAAGTGGATCTAGACACCAAACGATTCACCTCGGAACTCAGAGGTGCCGGCTGGTTAGATCTGAACAACCAGTCTGGATTTCTTGATGTAGCGGGCACAAAGCTGGGATTTATGGGCCTGGACGATCCTCATGAAAACCTTGACGATCTTGACTCTCTAGAAATACAAAAACACTCACTCACCGAAGCCGATCTTTTGATTGGTGTTGCCCACGCGCCATACCTGCGAGTAATCGAAGCCTTCACAAACCATGACGCCAGCGTGGTGTTTGCCGGACATACTCACGGTGGTCAAATTTGTTTGCCAGGTTCAAAAGCGTTGGTTACCAACTGCGATTTGCCAACCGAACACGCCCAAGGTGTCAGCGGTTGGGAGTTTGGTGAGAAGCAGAGTTTGCTAAACGTTTCTGGCGGTATGGGTTGCTCAATATTTGCCCCGGTGAGGCTGTTCTGCCCACCAAGTGCAACGCTAATAACTATTAGTTAGCCAAGCTCCGCAGCGACCAGTTCGGCGATCTCGTAGGTGTTTAGCGCAGCACCCTTGCGAAGATTGTCTCCAACCACAAACAGGTCAATGGTGTTTGGGAAATCCTGTGCCTGGCGAATACGACCGACAAAGGTTGGGTCCTGACCGGCAACATGTGCTGGGGTTGGGTAGATGCCATTTGCTGGGTCATCCATCACAACCACAGTTGGCTGCTTCTCAAGCTCCGCACGAACTTCATCCGCGGTTAGCGGGTGAGCGAAGGTGGCGTGGACTGAGAGTGAGTGGGCAACCTGAACTGGAACACGAACACAGGTGGCAGCAACCTTGAGGTCCTTGATGCCAAGAATCTTGCGAGATTCATTGCGAACCTTTAGCTCCTCGGAGGAGTGTCCGTCTTCCTTTAGCGAACCAGCCATCGGAATAACGTTTAGGGCAATTGGCACCGGCCATGGCGAATCGGAAAGTGGTGCGCCATGAGCGTCAACGGTTGCGGTCACGTTGTCCGAGAACAAACCAGCATCCTGGTTCTTAGCAACAGCCTGGATCTCACGCTGTAGGCGCTCAATTCCAGGAGCACCAGCACCTGATACTGCCTGGTAGGAAGATACGACCAACTCGGTTAGCTGCCACTTGCGGTGCAGAGCACCAAGGGCGGCCATCATGGTCAAAGTGGTGCAGTTAGGGTTTGCGATGATTCCCAGCGGACGCGACTTAGCTGCGTGTGGGTTGACCTCTGGAACCACCAGCGGAACCTCTGGGTTCATGCGGAAAGCTGCTGAGTTATCAACCGCGACAACGCCCTTTGCGGCAGCGATTGGAGCCCAGATCTCGCTTACCTCATCTGGCACGTCAAACATTGCGATGTCGATGCCATCGAAGGCTTCCTCGCTCAGTGCAACAACGGTGTGAGGGGTGCCGTGAACCATAATCTCTTTACCAGCTGAGCGTGCAGAGGCAATCAGGCGAATCTCGCCCCAAATGTTCTCTCGTGCGTTGATGATGTCAATCATCACGGTGCCAACGGCTCCGGTTGCTCCAACTAGTGCAAGATTTGGTTTTGACATTAGCTACCTTCCAGTGCCGGCGTAGATCACTGCGGTGTCGGCGGCGTCAAGTTCAAATGCGGTGTGGACAATGCGAGTAGCTTCCTTGAGCTGGTCCGCACGAGTAACCACAGAGATGCGGATTTCAGAGGTTGAAATCATCTCGATGTTGATACCTGCGCGAGCAAGCGCACCAAAGAACTTGGCAGAAACACCGGATGAGGTCTTCATACCTGCTCCAACAATGGAAAGCTTGCCAACCTCGTCATCGTAGGAGACCGACTGGAAGCCAACCTCTGCCTGCTTAGCCTTGAGGGCCTCAACAACCTTTGGACGGTCAACGTGTAGCAGGGTGAATGAGATATCGCTCAGGTGGTTCTCAGTGGTTGAAACGTTTTGAACGATCATGTCGATGTTCGCACCCGACTCTGCAACCACCTGGAACACCTCGGCTGCCTTACCTGGACGGTCTGGCAATCCCACCACGGTGATCTTGGACTGGGTGTCATCTGATGCAACACCTGAAACGACTGGCTCTTCCACTTCATCTCCTGGCTGGTTGGTGTAAACGAGGGTGCCCGGGTCAAGGCTAAAAGTTGAACGAACCCTAAGTGGTACCGAGTGACGGCGAGCGAACTCCACCGCACGAATGTAAAGAATCTTGGCTCCGGAAGAGGAGAGTTCCAGCATTGAATCAATGTCAATCTGGAACAACTTGTGTGCTCTTGGAACCACGCGAGGATCGGCGGTGTAGACGCCGTCAACATCCGAGTAAATCTCGCAAACATCTGCCTTTAGTGATGCTGCCAGCGCAACTGCGGTGGTGTCAGATCCACCGCGACCCAAGGTCGTGGCGTCTCCGGTCTCAAAAGAAAAACCCTGGAATCCAGCAACGATTGCAACCTCGCCCGCTTCAAGCGCGGTGCGAATCCTGGATGGTTCAATCTTCCAAATTCTTGCCGAACCGTGGTTGGAGTCGGTCGAGATGCCTGCTTGAAAACCGGTAAAAGACTTGGCCTTGCCACCCATCTCCTGAATGGCCATCGCAAGGAGCGACATCGAAATACGCTCGCCGGCAGTAAGGAGCACATCCATTTCCCGGCTACCGCGATCAATTGAAACTGAATCCGCCAGATCAATAAGCTCATCGGTGGTGTCGCCCATTGCGGAAACAACAACTACAACCTGGTTGCCCTCAGCCTGAGTATTCAAAACGCGCGCAGCGACATGCTTGATCTTCTCAGCGTCAGAGACGGAAGACCCACCGAATTTTTGCACGATTAGTGCCAAGGGGCGCTCCTTGGAAAAAAGGGGGATTCTACCTCCGTGGTAGTCTCCCAATTCTAGTTGACTCGGCGTCTGCCCTCAAAGGCTCTGCCCAAAGTCATATCATCCGCATATTCCAGATCGCCACCCACAGGTAGCCCTGATGCGAGCTTAGTAACCGAGATCTCCATGGCACCAAGCAGTCTGGTTAGGTAGGTGGCGGTTGCCTCACCCTCAAGATTTGGGTTGGTTGCCAAAATGACTTCCTTGATGCTTGGGTCAGCCAAACGCTTCATCAAATCCTTGATGCGAAGCTGGTCGGGACCAACGCCAGCAATTGGCGAAATAGCCCCGCCAAGCACGTGGTAGCTTCCGCGGAATTCTCTAGTGCGCTCAATTGCGTTGATGTCCTTGGAATCCTCAACCACACAGATAACGCTCAAGTCGCGCTTAGGGTCAACGCAAATGCCACATTTTTGGTTCTCGGAAACATTGCCGCAGATTTCGCAGAAGCGAACCTTTTGCTTCACTTCGCGAAGCACATCGGCCAACTTGTTCACCGATTCCAAATCGGATTCGATCAGGTGAAAAGCGATGCGCTGGGCAGACTTAGGGCCAACACCCGGCAGCCGACCAAGCTCGTCAATGAGTTCTTGAACAATGCCGTCGTACATTAGTTCTCATCACTCTTGATGGGAGTGGCACCCAAAACTTCGCGCAGGAAGAACTCCCCGGCTTGCTCATCTTCTGCAGCCACCGGCTGCTGAATGACCTCGGTAGCCGGCTCTTGAGCTTCAATCTCTTCTTCGGTTACAAACTCTTCTGCAGCTGTTGGTTCGATAACCGCAGCTGTCACCGGAGCTGGGGCCTGTTCGGCAACCTTGGCTCGGTACTTCACGACCACACCAAGTTTTTCTTTGATGACGGTTCTTAGAACTTCCGAAGCACCTTGTGAGGTTTTGAATGCATCCACATCTCGCTGTGACTGGAACAAAAGTGTTAGTACATCGCCCTCAAAGTCCAAAACCTTGGTGGTGAATGCCACCGCCCAAGCTGAGCGTGACTTCTTAGCTAGTGCATCCAGAATGTCTTGCCAACCATTCTTGAATGGAGCGGTGTTTAGTGGTCCTTGGGCAACCGGCTCTGGCTTTTGGATAGCGACTTCAGGCGCAGCTTCAACCTTGACTGCTGGAGCCTTAGCAGGTGCCGCAACCTTGGCAGGTTCCGCAGCCTTCACAGGCTCAGAAGCCTGTGGCTGTGCGGCTACCGGTGCACTGCGCTTTACCGGAGCTTCGATTGCAGGCGCTAATACTCTTGCGCAAAGAAGTTCAAGCTGAAGCCTGGGGTTTGATGCC
>CANESN010000071.1 GCA_947441105.1 Micrococcales bacterium | reverse complement strand
GTCGCGATGTTCGTTTTCTGTCCAGTTTTCTGAACTTGGTTCAAAAGGCTCTGAAACTCTCAGCTCGAAAAAGTGAGCCTCTCCGGAATCATGCAGCCGGACATCGTCCATGAGATGGTGGATTCTTGTAATTCCCAAGAAATCGGCTGGATTGAAAATCTTCCCGGTCTCCTCAAAGACCTCGCGGATGATCCCTTGCAGCGGTTCCTCACCAGTTTCTAGCCCGCCACCTGGAAAAACCCACTGCGGTGGCAATCCAGACCCTGGGTCAAAGTGGGAGAGAAACAGCAAGAACTTGTTCTCTGGGGTGATGATTAGCGCTCTGGTTGAGATCCTGTGTCGCGGATTCACAGCTTTCCTTTTTTGTCGACCAATTTAAACAGCCTGAGCCCAAGCTGGTTTAGATAGCCAATGGCAAAGGCGAAGATCAGCGTTCCTTCTCGAACCTGCCCGCCGAGTGCGAAACCAACCACAACAACCAGAACTTCGACAATTGACCTGGCCTGCCAAAACGGCAACTTAAAGCGTTGAGCGATACCGGTGTTTAGCCCATCACGTGGGCCTTTGCCCATGCCGCAAGAAATGTAGAGCCCTGTCGCAAACGACACAACCACTAAACCGAGTACAAACCAGATCAGTTGAGCCAAGTAACTGTCAAGGTTTGGCATCAGAGGCAGCCAGAAATCCGCGTAAACACCGAGGAGAACGGCATTGAGAATTGAACCTATGCCTGGTTTCACCCGAAGTGGAATCCACGCCATCAGCACCATGACGCTCACGGCGATAGTTGACTGTCCGAAACTCAATCCGGTTTGCTTGGAAATACCCTGGGCTAGCACATCCCATGGGGCCAGTCCGATCGACGCGTGAACCAGCATTGCAATGCCAATGCCGTAGACAAATAGCCCGACATTTAGCTTCAGGAAGCGATACACGAAATTAGACTGAACCACGTCTAAAGATTAGGGGTAGCCTTGCCAGATTCAGCATTGAAGCAGTATTTCGATACTGCGCGCCCACATCTTTTGGCCCATCGCGGACTCAATCAGCACCAGATGGGCATCGACGAAAACTCAATTGCTGCATTCGAGCAGGCATTGAAATTTGGGGCCACTCACATCGAGTCCGATGTGCACGCCACCAAAGACGGCGTCGCCGTCTTGTTCCATGATGACGACCTGGAGCGAGTCGCCGGACTCCCCCTAAAAATTAGCGATTTGACCTTTGCCGAGCTAAGCGAAATACAGCTGGCAAAAGGATCTAGGGTCCCAAGCCTTCGAGAGGTGCTCCAGCACTTCCCCAGCCTGAGACTGAATCTTGATGTGAAGGCTGAGGCCGGCTGTGCAGCTACAGCCAAAGTGCTGAATGAGTTCAAGGCCTTCGACCGGGTCCTGGTATCTAGCTTCTCCAGAGCTCGAAAGATACAGACCCTGCGACTTTTGGATGCCAAAGTGGCCACCAGCGCAGCCAGCACCGAGGTGCTGGGGCTTTGGGTCACGCACAAGCTCTTTGGCATTGGCTTTGGACTAATTGCGAAGAACTTTGATGCGATTCAGATTCCTCGCAGCTTTGGCCTAATTCAGCTAGATACCAAAAGCTTTATCAAGCGAGCCAGAAAGCACGGGCTCGAGGTCCACTTCTGGACCGTGAATGACCCCGCTGAGGGAAAAGCTCTGATTGCCCTAGGTGCCACCGGAATCGTCTCTGACCGGGTAGATCTCTTTAGATTCTGACCGCTTCCTGTGAATCGGCGAGATTAGGAATTACCCCATAGCCCATGGGGTTGGGACGCGTATGGCTGAATCTATGCGCGGTATGAGACTAGGAACACAATCCCTCGAGTCAGATCGTGGTGTTGCGCTCTCCAGCAGGCAAACTGCTGAGTTTCGTTGCGCTCAAGGGCACCAATTCCCCGTTGTTTTCTCAAGTGACGCGGAACTTCCGCAAACCTGGGAGTGCGCAGCTTGCAGTTCTGTCGCCATTCGCTTCGAAAATGGGGCCGAAATTGAAGTCACCGGCCTAGATGTCGAACCAAAGCGTTCACACTTTGACATGGTGCTCGAGCGCAGAACTCGCGACGAGCTTGAAGAGCTGCTGGCAGAAGTGCTAGCTGAGATGCGCGATCGCCGCTCGAAAGGCCGACTTACCGCCTAGTTAGGCGAGCAACTCCCCACTTCGTCGCCAATACAAATGCCTCCAGAACAATGGCCAGAGTCATTTTGCTGACCCCGTTCTCTCGCTCCACGAACTCAATCGGAACCTCAGTCACTTTGCCGCCGATTGCCAACACGTTCTTTGTCATTTCAACTTGAAACCCATAACCCTGAGCGGCAACACTTTCCAGCGGAAGTTTTAGTAGCAGTTCTTTCCCGTAGACCCGAAAACCCGCTGTTAGATCGCCGAGGTTCGAACCGAGCATCTTGGCTGCGTAAAAGTTCCCAAATCTTGAAATCAACATTCGATACCAGGGCCAGTTGCGCACCGCTCCCCCGGGAACCCAACGGGAACCAATCACCAGCTGATCCAAGCCAGCTCTCTCTAAAAGTTTTGGTAGGTCCTGAGCGCGGTGGCTGCCATCAGCGTCCATCTGCACCAAAAACTCAAAGCCATTCGCAATTCCCCAGCTGATACCTGCTAGATAGGCCTTTCCAAGGCCCTCTTTGCCGCCTCGGTGCAGCACGTGCATTGCGGTAAGCGAAGCAGCGAGTCTATCGGCGAGAGCTCCGGTGCCATCCGGAGAGTTGTCATCGATGACCAACAGCTCGACAGTTGGGTTGTGGATAAAGAGGTCGGATACCGATTTCTCCAAGGTCGCAATCTCGTTGAAGGTCGGCATCATGACCAAGGTCTTCATCGCTTGCGCCTAATCCCAAGTGCCAAAAAGCTAAGGGCAAGGGCTGCGTTTAGGCCATCAAACCAAAGACCCAATCCAGTTGCCGGGGTGCTTCCCTCAATAAGTGGAACGTTTTGCACCATGGCATCAGCGGTGTACCACTCAAGCTCATCAAGCACAGCGCCACTGGGTAGGTAAATAGCACTAAGTCCAACGGTAGAGATGTTTACTACTGCCCTGCCGGTTTCAATTGCGCGCAATCTTGCAATCGCGGCCTGCTGATAGGTCTCGTCGCTGTAGCCAAAGTCTGCGTTGTTGGTTTGAGAAAGAATGAGCTGAGCACCTTCGAGCACCAAACCACGAGGAATGTCATCCTCTGCTATTTCAAAGCAGATAAGACTTCCAGCGGTGAACTCGGCGTTACTGAAGATCCCGTCTCTAGTGCCAAAGGAGTATCCCCTTGGGACCAGGTCGATTAAATCTGGAGCCAGGCTGCGCCAAAACGCGCGGTCTGGAACATACTCAGCAAATGGCACTGGCCGCTTCTTGTCGTAGAAGTCCGTCGGACCAATACCCGGTTCCCAGAAAATAGTTGAGTTGAAAGCCTCTTCACCTCGGTAGGTGATGGTTCCAAACGCCAGTGGTGCTTGGTATTTCTCAACCAGAGTGTCGATCTCTGCCCTGGCCCCAGCTGAATCCAGCGGAGAAATATCGGATGCATTCTCAGGCCAGACAATAAGGTCCAGCTCTTCTTCGCTAGGTATCTTTGCGTAGCTGGCATCCAGGTGATTCTGCAGGATCGAACCACGCTCTTGGTTTGAAAAAAGCCCTGCCAGAGCATTGCCCTGCACCGCCGCAATCCTGATTTCACCGACCTGCTCAGTCCCAAGACCAATCGGGGTTATTGCTGGAACTAGGGCTACTGCTGCAGCGATAGCAGCCATGGGAATTAGCTTTGCTGGTCTTTTCTTGATCGATTCAAGCGAGATCAATACCAGCAGCATGGAGATAAGCACCAGCGCAAAACTTATAAGTGAAATTCCACCCCACCACGCGTAGTTCGCAAACCAACCATCGGCCTGGGTCATGCCCAATCGCGACCATGGAAATCCGCCGTAGGGGAAGTTTGAGCCAACCCACTCGCGCAAGGTCCAGATGCTGGCTGCGGCGAATGCGAAACCAACCAAGCCGTAACCCTTGGGTTTCAGCCTTCGGTATAGCCAGGCGGTTGCCCCAACCCCAAGGGCGAAGAAGAACGACATCAAAGTGCTCAGCGCAATCAGTGGCACCGGACCCAGATATAGCGCCAGCCACTCGATGTGAGAGATGTAGTAGGCCTGACCGGCGATAAACCCAACAGCGCTTGCGACCCAAAATCCAAGCGCTCGGGTTGCCAAAAAGATCAGTCCTGGAATTAACACCGCAAGAATCCAAACGCCTTCGGTCGGGAACGCATAGAGCGCTAAACCAGCGGCAATAATCGCTAGCGGGATTCGCCACAGCAGTTGAATCATCACTTGAGAAGCCTAAAACCTAGACGTAGTAGCTGTAGGCAACAATGCCGCGTTTGACCTGATCCATCGCGTCATAGGCGGTCTTCGCAACCTCTGGGTCGGCACCCTTTGAGATTTGATCCAAAAGGTCAATTAGCTGCTTGGTCCACCTAATAAAGTCACCGGGCAGTTGCCCAGAGAGTTTCAGCACGTCATCTAGCCGGGCACCGGATGCCCAGCGGTAAATCGCCCATGACATTCCAAGTTCTAATTGGGTCTCTTTTGGAAGTCGGTACTTGGTTTGTAATTCCAAAAGCTCTTCTTGAATCTCCTCGGTCTGGGCTAACACCTCTGCGAAATTGCCCTTGGGAAGCTTTGGCTCGTATTCATTTTCTTCGCGACGTGCCTCATAAACCAAAGAAATCGCCATCGCCGCAAGGTTCGGAGCATCGAGCGTGCTCCAGACGCCACGGTTTAGGCACTCCGCAATCAGCAGGTCTCGCTCACCGTAAATCTTTGCCAGACGATTGCCCTTGGCTGTGATTTCAAGGTCTTCGCCGTCCTGCACCATGTATTCCAAGTCAGTCAATAGCAGGCAGATGCGCTGGAAGGTCTTGGCAACCTGGTTGGTGCGACCCTCGATAGCGGCTATGGTGCCCTCAATCTCTTTGCGCAGCTTCTGATAGCGCTCCCCCCACCTCGCGTGAGCCTCTCGATCCGAGCAACCGTGGCAAGGGTGAGCTCGCATAGTCTTCTTCAAATCGGCAATGTCGCTATCAATGCGACGAAGCGAACGTGAGTTACGGATATC